>USPO01000056.1 GCA_900556575.1 uncultured Eubacteriales bacterium | reverse complement strand
GTTATGACCTGTTGCCAATCTCGCTGACAACGAATATTATTATACCATAATTTCAAAAAAAGTCAAGGGGTTTTGTCGAAAAATAGAATACAAATACTATGCTGTTTTCAATCTGTTTCTTAGCTGTTTTGTCGATATAACTTATTCATTGGAAAATATACTATAAATTATAATTTTTTTGTCCAATTTTCAAAAATCTATTGATTATTTTTCTCATATGCTATATAATAGTAGTATACAAATATTTCAGGGAGGAATATAAAAATGTTAGAAGTATTAAAGCAAAAAGTATACGAGGCTAATATGGACTTGCCGCGATACGGACTCGTTACCTTTACATGGGGTAACGTATCGGGAATTGACCGTGAAAAGGGTTTTTTTGTAATCAAGCCGTCAGGTGTTGAGTATGATAAGCTTCGTCCGGAGGATATGGTTGTTGTTGA
The DNA here is from genome assembly GCA_900556575.1 of uncultured Eubacteriales bacterium. Classification (GTDB taxonomy): domain Bacteria; phylum Bacillota; class Clostridia; order UBA1381; family UBA1381; genus UMGS1958. The sequence continues at coordinate 7,742 of USPO01000056.1, read as the reverse complement.
CCTTGAAGGAAACAAGGTTGAGGGTGATTACAACCCATCATCAGATACACCTACACACCTTGAATTGTATAAGGCTTTTCCGAACTGCGGAGGAATTGTGCATACACATTCACCTTGGGCTACATCATGGGCACAGGCATGTAAGGGTATTCCGGCATTCGGAACAACTCATGCAGACTATTTTTACGGTGAAATTCCGGCAACAAGACTCATGACAAAGGAAGAGATTGAAAGTGCTTACGAGAAGAACACTGGTCTTGTAATAATCGAAACTTTCAAGGACAAGGATCCGGAGGCAATTCCGGGGGTACTCGTATCAAATCACGGTCCTTTTGCATGGGGAACAGATCCGCACAATGCTGTACATAACGCAGTAGTTATGGAGGAATGTGCAAAGATGGCTCTTCATTCATTACAGTTAAATCCTGAGCTTCCGCAGATTTCACAGACTATTCTTGACAAGCACTATTTAAGAAAGCATGGTGCTAATGCTTACTACGGACAGATAAAAAAATAAGTTAAAATCAGGCTGCTGCAAAATTTCGTTTTGCAACAGCCTGATTTTAACTTAAACAAGGAATATATTTTCTGCACTTCAACTTTTAATCCAGTACTACCAAACTGTTTACCGTATCACGCAGAATGTCATTCAACGACGCATCATCCGACATATTTGTTGCAACAGCACTTGCTGCCTTTTTGCCGTTAACCGCATACTTACAAAATCCCCATGCACCTATTGAGGTTTGGAAATCAAAATAGCATCCCGAATATTCATCATTGTTATAAATAACAGTGAAGTTATTCAGCTTCACTTCATCAAGCATTGAAAAATACTCTTTTGCCTCCTCCGGAGTCTTAAATTCATTCACCTCATCCACCGTATTTACAGCAATCATATTGGGTCCTATCGTAAAGATGCTTCCGCTTTCGTCTTCATCTCCGGGAACAGCCTGCTCCGGCAGCTGTATTCCCCACTTATTATCACCGCTTACATACTTTTTATAGCCGCTGTTTTCCGGCTTATCCTCAAATTCTCCCTTATCCTCCGACACCGGCATTGTATTCGTATCTACCTGATGTACAGCATACGAATCGGCAAACGGCGCCTGTGTTGCACCTGTTCCTATTGTCGGTGACGCAGTCTCATTTTCAGAAGCCTTTGACTCCTCCGGCTTATCTGTATTTGCCTTTTGAGCTGTTTCAACTCCATCTCCCACTATACCGGATTTTTCATTTGTACTTTTCTTTCCGCAGCCGCCAAGCATTAATGCAATAGCTGCTGCAAGCACTATTGAAATAATTCTTCTTTTATTTTTCACAATTTCCTCCTCAGAGCAGATAATAAAGCAAACGTACCTTACTTTTCATTAAATGTAAATTCCTTTATACTTCTGCCCTTCACCATATATGCTTTTTTAGCCTTTTTCATCATCGGCAAATCATTAATTGAGTCTGTATAAAACTCATCCACCTCCTCATTGCCGAAATGCTCATTAAAAGCCTTAACCTTATTTTTACCATAGCACAAAAACACCAAGTGTGCACCTTCTGTTTTTGTACATATAATAGTCTTTGCTTTAAGCTTACTTTTTATCGGTTCAAGCAAAAATTCGGGCGATGCCGAAATAATTGCATCCTCATCACAGACAAGTTTTAATATGGATGGTTTTAATTTATAATCATTCAGTTTCCAAAAGCGTTTTAAAAGATGATCTGCCTCCGCACTGTTTTCAAAAAATACACCCATCATTTTATCACAAAAGGCATAAACCTCATCCATTCCTATCTTGCCGGCTTTATATTTGCCAAGGTTATACATTACCTCAGGCATATATTTAATAAGTGACTTCTTTCGGCTAAGACAAAATTTAAAGAAATCATATGCACTTTCACCATCATAAATTGTATTATCAAAATCAAATACCTTCATGTCCCAAGCCTCCGTTTATCAAATTTCATCTATACCGATACTTTTCACATGAGCCGTATGACTCCAATCGGTTTTCTTGTATCCCAAAAGTCCCTGTACCGCAATCGGAACCCACGTCAGATTATATATGAAATACATAATAAAATACAGCAGCATTTTAAACCTAAACTCTTTCCGTTCATATATTACAACAAACGGCATATAGCAGAATTGAAGTATAGCTATTATATTCCATACAATCGGAGTCCCGAATAAATACGAAAGCTGAACAAAACCTAAATCTCCGGACGGATAAAATGTCTGCACATATGAGAAAAACATTATTATCCCCATAGCTATTATCCTTATTGGCTGAACAAGGTATACAGCACAATCTATACAACTCCAGCGTCTTTCCTTTATTCCCTGCCTTATCAGCTTAAAGAAATACCTTGATGCCACATCACAGTGACCTCTCATCCAGCGTACTCTTTGAGTCCATGACTGTTTTAATGTAAGAGGCTTTTCATCATAAACCTTAGCATTATAATTAAACGCTACTTTTTCTCCGTTATATGCTGCCTTCATTGTAAATTCCATATCCTCGGTCAGACAGGTAGCTCCCCATCCAAGCTTTTTAAGCAAATTGGTTTCAATTATAAATCCCGTTCCCGAAAGTTCACAGCTCATACCCAGTTTATATCTTGCCAGCTGAAACACTCTGTTCATTGTCCAAAAACAAAACGAATACGATGCCGTTATCCATGTATCATACGGATTTTTACTGTCAAGGAAGCCTTGTACTATTTTGTGTCCCTCATTTGCACTCTCATTCATGTTCCTAAGAAACTCGCTGTCCGCAAGGTTATCTGCATCAAAAACGGAAATATAATCATAATGCTTATCCATATTGAAAAGCTTTTCAAAAAACCATTCAAGAGCATATCCCTTTCCCCGTTTTTCGTTATCTTTTCTTTCATATACAATTGCACCGGCTTTTCTTGCATTTTCCGCCGTATCATCCGTGCAATTATCGGCAATCACAAATATATCATATGCCGTATCAGGATAGTTCTGTCTTTTTAGGGATTGGATTAGGTTTGCGATGACTGCCTCCTCATTATGTGCCGCTGCAATCAGAGCAAAGCTATTCGTTTTCCCCGATTTGGCATCACGCTTTCTTTTAATGGGAAGAAAGCCCGCAAACCCAACAAAAAGATAGTATATCCCGATAGGCATACAAATCAATTGAAGAATAATACTTATAACTGTTAAAATCACAGCTTTTCTATCTCCTTGAATATTTCATCAAGTACGGAGGCATCTGCCTCCTCAATTTTTCCGTTATCGCATAATTCCGTTACCTTAGGATCTATCGGAAGCTTTGCAACCGCCTTTATATTATAATCCTTTGCAATCTCATCAACATGGCTTTCACCAAAAATATTATGACGCTTTCCGCAGTCAGGACATACATAGTATGACATATTCTCGACTATGCCCAAAACCGGAATTTCCATAACCTCCGCCATTTTAACCGCCTTCTGCACAATCATCGATACAAGCTCCTGCGGAGATGTAACTATTATAATACCATCTACCGGAAACGACTGAAGAACAGTTAAAGGAACATCTCCCGTACCCGGCGGCATATCAATGAACATATAATCTATACCATCCCATACAACTTCTGTCCAAAACTGTGAAACAGTTCCCGAAATAACCGGACCTCTCCAAATAACAGGATCGGTTTCATCATCAACCAAAAGATTTAACGACATAACATCTATACCATTATCCGTAACAACAGGAAAAATTCCTACCTCTGTACCGAGAGCCTTATCATGCAGACCAAAGCTTTTAGGAATTGAAGGTCCGGTTATATCTGCATCCATTATAGCCGTTTTATTTCCTTTTTTATTTGAAAGTACCGCAAGGAGTGAGGTTACCAGAGATTTTCCAACGCCTCCCTTGCCGCTCATTACAGCGATAACCTTTTTTACCGATGACATCGGATGAAGCTCTTCCTTAGGAATACCGCCCTCGCGGCTTTCGCAGCTTTCCGCACAGCTGCCGCAATCGTGATTACATTCGCTCATGTTTTTTCCCTCCTATTTTATATAATTCAATCAATTATTCTCATTCATAGGCATAATGCGCTGAAAACCGCCTCAAAATATTGTTTTGGAACATTCCTCTGTTTTCAGCATAAATATATACTGTTATATAATAATAAGTATATCACATTTAGCTGTATATGTAAAGTTTTTTCGGCTTTTTATTTTTTAATTTTTTTCAAAAAAACTATTGACACAATCGCCTATAGGTGATATAATAATATTAACATATGAACAATCATTCATATGAACCAATATTCAATTATAATTTATACGGAGGTATTATTATGAAAAAGAGTTATAAGATTGAGGTTGACTGCGCTAATTGCGCTAACAAGATGGAGGCTGCCGCAAATAAGGTTCCCGGCGTTGCCGAGGCTGTTGTAAACTTCATGGCATTAAAGATGAACGTTAAGTTTGAAGAAGGTGCATCACCTGCCGAGGTTATGCCGGAGGTTTTAAAGGCTTGCAGAAAGGTTGAATCAGACTGCGAAATCTATTTCTGATTTCTTGGTTCGGGAGGTGTTTCCTATGTCAAAAAAGCAGAAAAAAACTTTAAAGCGAATAATCGCATCTGCCGCTGCATTGATACTATGTTACATAGCAAAAAATGTATTTTCACTTCCTAAATGGGCAGAGCTGATTATTTTCCTTGTTCCATACTTTATAATAGGTTACGATATACTAATTAAAGCAGGAAAGGGAATTTTAAACCGTCAGGTTTTCGATGAAAACTTCCTTATGGCAATTGCAACGGTTGGTGCAATTGCACTCGGAGATTACGGCGAGGGTGCAGCCGTTATGCTGTTCTATCAAATCGGCGAGCTATTCCAAGGAATTGCTGTAGGAAAGAGCCGTCAAAGTATTAGTCAGCTTATGGATATTCGTCCCGACTATGCAAATATAGAAGAAGACGGTGAAATAGTTCAGGTTGACCCCGACGAAGTGGAAATCGGAACAACAATTGTTGTTAAGCCGGGAGAGAAAATCCCGATTGACGGTGTAATATGTGAAGGTATTACTACATTAAATACAGCTGCACTGACGGGTGAGAGTCTGCCGATGGATGCCGAGGTCGGAACAGAGGTTTCGAGCGGAGCAATCAATATCACAGGACTTATCAAAATTCGTACAACAAAGGAATTCGGCGATTCCACTGTTTCAAAGATTTTGGACTTAGTGGAAAACTCAACTGCAAAGAAAGCCAGAACAGAGAACTTCATAAGCCGTTTTGCAAAATATTATACACCGGCGGTATGCTATGGCGCACTTGCACTTGCAGTGCTTCCACCACTTGTGAGAATGTTTGTAATGGGAGCTGCACCGCAGTGGAATGACTGGATCTACAGAGCACTGACATTTCTTGTAATCAGCTGTCCGTGCGCGCTGGTTATCAGCATCCCACTTAGCTTTTTCGCAGGAATCGGCGGGGCAAGCCATGAGGGAATTCTGGTGAAAGGATCCAATTATCTCGAGGCACTGTCCAAGACAAAATATGTTGTTTTTGATAAGACAGGAACTTTGACACAGGGAATTTTTGAAGTGGTCGGAGTACATCATAATCAGATGGAAGAAAAGCAGCTCTTAGAGTATGCGGCACTTGCAGAGAGTGCTTCGTCCCATCCAATCAGCAAGAGTATTCAGAGGGCTTACGGAAAAGAACTGGATCGTTCGCGCGTTAGCGAGATTGAAGAGATTAGTGGAAATGGAATTACAGCGAAAGTAGACGGAAGAAGCGTTGCAGCAGGAAATGCAAAGCTGATGGATCGTCTTGGTATTCCATATAAGACATGCCATAAGGTAGGAACGATTATTCACCTGGCAATCGATGGTGAATATGCAGGACACATTGTGATTTCAGATGTTGAGAAACCGACTTCTAAAGAAGCAATCGCGAAACTGAAACAGGCAGGAATTCAGAAGACAATCATGTTGACGGGAGATGCGAAACAGGTGGCAGACCAGGTGGCAGCAGATCTTGGTATTGATGAGGTTCACAGCGAACTGCTTCCTGGAGATAAGGTGGAGCAGGTAGAAAGACTTCTGGCTGAGAAGCCGGCGAAGGCAAATCTGGCATTTGTCGGAGACGGTATCAACGATGCACCGGTTCTTGGAAGAGCGGATATCGGTATTGCGATGGGGGCAATGGGATCCGATGCGGCAATTGAGGCAGCAGATGTTGTCCTGATGGATGATGATCCGTTGAAGATTGTTAAGGCAATCCGAATTTCTAAGAAATGTCTCGGAATCGTATATCAGAATATTGTATTTGCTCTCGCAGTAAAGGGCGTGTGCCTGATTCTCGGAGCACTTGGAATTGCAAATATGTGGCTCGCAATCTTTGCAGATGTGGGAGTTATGGTACTTGCAATACTCAATGCGATGCGTACACTTTTTGTGAAGAAGTTATAAAAAGAAAAGGATGAATGGTAAATGTGAGATACATTACCACTCATCCTTTTTCTAATGACTTAATCAGTAAAATCCTATACAGCTTTCAGGAACTGTACGCTGTAAGCTGGCATTGTCAGCTGTCCGTTCAGAGTTACATTTTCTATTTCATCAGCATTTGCAAGCAGTTCTGTGAAATTACCCTGCAGTTCTCCATTTCCGGCAGTAAATTCAGAATCACCGGCGTTGATCGCAACGAGAACACGTTCATTATCAGTGCGGCGTTCAAAGATCAGCTGATGATTTGTAATGACAACATTTCGGTAAGAACCATTGCAAAGAGCATCACTGTTTCTGCGAACTTCAATCAATTCTTTGATGAAATCAGTCAATTCATTCGGCTTCGGCTCTTCGAAGCATGGACGAAGTGCATAGTCATTATCCGGTGCTTTCACACCTTCCTCGCCCCATTCACTTCCATAATAGATACACGGAATACCCGGCATACCAAAGAGAAGACCGTAAGCAAGCGGAAGATGATTCTTGTTCGTTAGGATACTTGCAATACGTGTGACATCATGATTATCTACGAATGTTACTGCTTTACATGGATTTTCTTTTACTAATGTATGTTCTAATATTTTTGACATATCATAATTTTCATCTCTTGATGCATTATAAAAATTGTAGTGTAATGGAACATCAAATAATGATATGTTTCCATTTGTTTCTGTTATATATTTGTGTAATTTATTTACATCTGTACTCCAATATTCTCCTACTGCAAATAATTCTTTTTTAGTTTCATTTCTTAATTCTTTAATCCAATCTCTGTAGAAATTTGCATCAATATGTTTTACAGCATCTAATCTAAATCCATCAACTTTTGTAAAATTTAAATACCATTTGCCCCAATCTGTACATTCCTTTACAACTCTTGGATTAGAAAAATCTAAATCTGCTCCCATTAAATAGTCATAATTTCCATACTCATCATCAACTTCTTCTCCCCATTTTTTGTTTACAAATTTAAATATGGCATTTTCTCCAGTTTGATTGTTATAGTCTATTCCATCAAAATCAGTCCAATTCCATTCAAAATCAGAGTATTTATGTTTCCTTCCAGGGAACGTAAATTTAGTAGCAACTTTGACTGTTTCTTTTTGGTAGTTTTCTTGATTGTGGTTTGTCCAATCTACTTTTGTTGCAGGAATTGTTTGAATTGCATCTGCTCCCATTTTATGATTTAAAACTATATCTGCATAACTTTCTATTCCTGCTTGTTTTAATGCAATTATTGCATCTAAATATTCATCTTTTGA
>USPO01000055.1 GCA_900556575.1 uncultured Eubacteriales bacterium | reverse complement strand
ATCCGCACTCATTTTCCTTATAAAATATGCCGCTTCTTTTATCGGTGCTGCATTTATTCTTTTTTCTATAACATCATAACCTCTATATTATTCAATTATGATACACTTCCGCTTATGGCCTCTTTATATTCTTCTTCTGTATATCCCAAACTAATTATGAACGGCTCTGATGAACCTCCATTTATTAATTTGTATAATACCTCTATTCTTCCCTTTTCAAAACCTTCTTTTTCTCCTCTTTCAAAACCCTCCTTTAACCCCTGACGACGGGCTGTTCCTATTATTGATGCCTCATCATGCAGACGCTTTTCTTCCAGTCTTGCTTTTTCCTTCACCTTTTCATCCGCACTCATTTTCCTTATAAAATATGCCGCTTCTTTTATCGGTGCTGCATTTGTTCTTTCCAACATTTCTAAATCCTCCTCACTTTCACAGTCTATTAGTTTTAGCCACAGATTCATCATATCATCCGCATTTACTTCCGTTCCTCTAAGTTTCGGTAATTCAAAGAAATGAATTGCAAATTTCTCGGTCAGTACCTCATGGCGGTCTTTTTCCATAATTTTAAAATGTGAATGGTATTCTTCACAGTCAAACATCTTAAATCCAATTATATTAATACATATTGTTTCCTTTAACTCCGAATATTCCTCTCCTGCTTTTAATCCTGTCGTATATGCCTTTGACCAATAAAATGTTGACCTATCCGCATAATCATCCTGTATTTTAATTTGAAGTTCGATATTGATTTTTGTTTCATCGTTCATTATCAAAAGCAAATCAAGTCTGCCGAACTTTTCTCCGCGTTCATCCGGCAATATCTCTCCGTTTAGCACCTCTATACTTTTGATTGACTCAACCTCCATGCTTAGAAGGCTTGCTATCAGACTCATTAAAAGCCTCTTATTCTCTTCCGACGCAAACAGCTTTTTAAACATTACATCAAGCTTCGGCTTCACTATATATCCATTCTGCATTTTCTCCATCTCCATATAGCCTTTTCTTTAATTTTATCACATTTAAAACGAAAAATCAATAGATTTTTACTTAATAATACACAAAAGCGAGATCGCATGTCCGAAAACTCTGCCATCTCGCCTTTGCATTATATCAATAATAGATTTCTTACCAACTATTCAGCATTTGCTGTACTCAGCATTTTCCCCAATACCGCAAAGGCGGCTGCCGCCTCTGTTGATATTACTATCACCTTTGCGGTATCTACGCTTATAAATAAACACAACACACACACTATAAATATAATTACCACATTTCTTCTTGCCCTTTTTCTAAACACCTGTTTTTCAATCTCTTCCAATGGCTTATTTTCTGCCTCGACAGGTGATATGAACCATATAACTATGGTAGAAATTAATCCCCCGGCTACCATTTCATGCGCTCCCATCGGCATGAATTTTATTATCCCAAGCAAGACTAAATATGTAATGCAGGAAGCAACATAGCAGCGTCCGGCTGTTTTGCAATGATACCCACCTGTATATTCTCTAATCGTTTTATATATTATACAAAACACAACACATTGATACAACATACCGGTAAGCAGTCCTATAACCACCAACGTTGCTATGTTAAACATAGAATTAAGGAACAGATTCATTCCGTACGCATATTCCTCTCTTCTTTCTGCTTCCATATTTTCACCCAAAACTTTGCTTGAGAATATTCTATCACAAATGCTGTTAAACATTTATGTCAGAACCTACGATATTTTTTTAACGACTTTGGCGGCTCCGGCTGACCTTGAATCCAGCTGCTTGTTGAATTTGAATTGATTATCAAACCTAACATTGCACACATCGGAAGCACCTTAGCACCTATTTTACAGAACATAGAAACAACTTTATTTTTCATATTATCCTCCATTCTGCCGACATACGGCATTTTAACCAAAAAACTTCTGTGCATTTTATGCACTGACCAACATCTATTATTGATAAATATATTATACATCTTTTTTTTGCATTTGTAAACCACTTTGACAAAAGTGGTCGTTTTTCGACAAAAGTGGTCGATTTTTTCCACTATAAGTAAAAAAGACAACCTAAATAATTTCAAAGGCTGTCTTTTTTATACTATTTTTTTATTGGAATCATTATGGTTGAAGCAAAAATCTTCTCTTCACCACTGTACTCCATTCTTAAATCACCGTCATATTTTTTTAATGTTTTTACTATACTTTTCAAACCTATTCCATGCCCTTTTTCTAATGGCTTCGTTGTTTTATAAAACCCATTTTCTTCTATTGGGCGTTTATCACAGCTGTTTTCCATCCTTATAACTACAAATGACTTATTCATTGAATAAATGTTAATATTTATAATCTTTTTTTCTGACCTGTTACAGCTTTCTATTGCATTGTTAAGCAAATTTGACAATATGGAAACAATATCAATATCATCTATGAAACTCAAATCTATGTTAGAAGTATGCATATTAAACCTAATCTTATTTTCCGCACAAAGTTTTTGCTTTTCGGAAAGTAAAATATTCAACACTCTGTTATCAGTATAATTTGTTATTCCTATTTCCTCACTTTTTAATTGTATAGACTTAAGATAATCCATCGCACTTTTATTATCACTGCCTATATATGCCTCCAAAATCCTTAAATGTTCTTTAAAATCATGCCTTAATATATCAGTCTGTCTGAGCTTATCTTCAAGCATATTACAGTAATTTAATTCACGTTCATTTTCAAATTTCTGTTTTTGCAGTTCCTGAACCTCCATATGATACATCTGTATCCTATCATACATCCAGTAAACCACAACATTGGCTGCCACACCAAATAGGGATATAACTGCAAACACTACTCGTTTTTCTTCACTTATACTATCAAATATGTACACTACCTCTATCACCATTAGCATAGTAAATATAGGTATTACTGCCAGCCCCATAAATCCTCTTATACCGCCGTTCTGTTTTCTATCCTTCATTATTAGTTTAACAGCTGCAATACCTATAAAATATATAAACTTAGAGAAAAATCCATGAATAAGCTTTACACTCAAAAGTTCATCCCCCAGACCATTTATTGCGGCAGATGTTAAACCCAATATTATTGCCATAGCGCCTTCTGAAATCATCATCATAGCTGTTAAAACCAGTGTCTGAACCACAGCATTCCGCCATTTTGTATTAAACAGCATATATATGAGTACAAAGTTTACAATCACAAACGATATTATATTTGCAATAGGGATATTATGAAGAAGTATAAGATATAGTACAGTATATCCCAAAATAATTCCTCCATTTGACATCATAAGTGATTTTCTCGGAATCATTGATGAATTAGTATAATATATAAAAATCAAACATTCAAGCACCATTGACATGGTTAAACTGATATTCTCTCTCATACTCTGCTTCCTCCCGTAATAAACATACTTTCCTTAAAGCTCGTATAATACCTTCTTGACATATCAACCATATATTTTTGATTATTATTACATAAATATACACACGACTTGTCATATCCTTCTACATAATTTAGATTTACGCAATAGCTTCCATGACACTCACAAAAATCTCCCGCCAAAAGCCTGTCTTTTATATCTCTAAAGCTTTCCACCGAAACAATTTCCCTATCTGTCATTATAATTCGGCAGTTTCTTTTTTTAGGTGTAATATATATTATATTTTTAACCGGAATATCCATCGTCTTCTTTGTTTTATTTTCCTTTATTTGTATACTTTTCATACGTTCAAGAATAACATTGACACTTTTCTTTAGTCTATATTCCTCAATAGGCTTTTGCCAAAATCTAAAAGCATACTCATCTATGACATCATCTATGTATTCTTCATAATTAGTTACAAATATTATAATACAATTAGGGTTTTCTGTCTTAACCCGTTTTGCAACCTCTATACCGTTAATTCCTGAATTTTTTAATTCTATATCAAGAAAAATTACATCATAATTCTTAATATTCTCTAAAAACTCATATCCGGATACATATTCGTCAACCATATATTCCAAATCCAAATTGGAATATACATTATTAATTACTTCTGCTGTCTGTCTTAGCTCTGTTAGGTTATCATCACAAATTGCAATATTCATATATAAATAAACTCCCCTCAGAAATTATACATATTTATATTATGCATGCTTCTATTATACAACGTAATCATGAAAAATGGTAGTACTTTTTCACAAATTATTCACTTTTTTTTAATTTTTCAGCATAATATATTTTTTATTCTGCTTTTTCATCGTTTTTTCATGAAATATGAATTTAAAAAAATACGGCTGCACCAAAACCCGAACAAGTTTTGATGCAGCCGAAAATATATATTACATATTTTCCATAGCAGCTATGCTTTCCAATACCTTTTCAAGCATACCTCTATATTTTTCGCCCTTGGCTCTTTCTTCATCTACAACCTTCTGCGGTGCCTTTGCTACGAATCCTTGATTATTGAGTTTTCCTTCTACTCTCTTAATCTCGCCCTCAAGCTTTTTCTTTTCTCCGTTAAGCCTTGCAAGTTCCTTATCCTTGTCAACAAGCTCACTCATCGGAAGATAAATTTCCGCACCCGGAACTATTACATTAACCGCGTTTGCATCAATTCCATTTTTATCTGCACGAATTTCTACCTCACTTGCCGATGCAAGCTTTTCAAAGAACGATACACCCTTTCCGAATATATCGGCCTTTTCGGTTACAATAATTGTCTTTGCTTTCTTTGATGGCGGAACATTCATCTCGGCACGTCTGTTTCTTACCGCCGAAATTGCTTCCATTATCATTTCCATTGCTTTCTCTTCCTCAGGGAAGTTCAATGCCTCATCATATTCAGGATACTTGCTTATAACAATGCTTTCGCCCTCGTGCGGAAGGTGCTGCCAAATCTCCTCTGTGATAAACGGCATAAACGGATGAAGTACCTGCATTGTGCTTGACAATACATAAGTGAGAACATACTGTGCAGTCTTTGCTGTCGGATTTTCCTTATCGAATAATCTCGGCTTAATAAGCTCTATATACCAGTCGCAAAGCTTTTCCCAAATGAAACTGTAAATCTTAGCTGCAGCAACACCCAACTCAAAGTTATCGAGATTTGTTGTAACTTCTTTAACAAGAGTATTGAAAAGTGAAAGTATCCACTTATCTTCAAGCTGCATATCCTCAGCAGCCGGGAGCTTGTTTTCCGTTATATCGAGATTCATGAGTGCAAATCTTGAAGCATTCCAAATCTTGTTTGCAAAGTTTCTGCTTGCCTCAACTCCCGGAGCACCAACTATCTTATTAACATTTACATCCGGATTCTTTCCTGCCGGTACCGGCGGCTCATATGTTACCGGGAATCTCATGTCATTACCCGGTGCAACTCCTGTTACAAGGGTAAATCTCAAAGCATCTGCACCGTACATATCGATAATCTGAAGCGGGTCAACACCGTTACCCTTTGACTTAGACATCTTTTCACCCTTACCGTCACGAACAAGACCATGAATAAACACATGCTTAAACGGTGCCTGACCTGTATGCTCACAAGCAGAGAATATCATTCTTGAAACCCAGAAGAAGATAATATCATATCCTGTTACAAGTACGCTTGTCGGATAGAAATAATCCAATTCAGGCGTCTTTTCCGGCCAGCCGAGTGTTGAGAACGGCCATAATGCCGATGAGAACCATGTATCCAATACATCCTCTTCCTGATGAACCGGCTTTCCGCAATGCGGACAGGTCTTAATATCTTCCTTTGAAACAGTCATCTTACCGCAGCTGTCACAGTAATATGCCGGTATCCTGTGTCCCCACCAAAGCTGACGTGAAATACACCAGTCATATACATTTTCCATCCAGTTCATGTATATCTTTGAGAAACGTTCCGGAACAAATTCTGTGTGCTTCTCATTAACTGCCTTAATTGCAGCCTCTGCAAGCGGCTTCATCTTTACGAACCACTGATCCGAAACAATCGGCTCAATCGTTGTTCCGCAGCGGTAGCACTGACCTACATTATGCGAGTGATCCTCAACCTTTACGAGGAGTCCCATCTTTTCAAGGTCCTCAATCATTGCCTTACGGCATTCGTAACGGTCCATTCCCTCATACTTGCCGGCATATGAATTCATGGTTGCATCATCATTCAATACCTTAATAATTTCAAGGTCATGACGCTTACCTACCTCAAAGTCATTAGGGTCATGAGCCGGAGTAATCTTAACGCAGCCTGTTCCGAATTCTTTATCAACATATTCATCCGCAATAACCGGAATTTCACGGTCTGTAAGCGGAAGGAGAAGTGTTTTTCCTATAATATCCTTATATCTTTCATCCTCCGGATTAACCGCAACGGCTGTATCTCCAAACAATGTTTCCGGACGTGTTGTTGCAATGATTACAAAATCATCTGTACCCTTAATCGGATACTTAATGTGCCAGAAATGTCCTGCCTGCTCTGTATGCTCAACCTCTTCGTTTGAAAGAGCTGTGATACAATGCGGACACCAGTTTATAATTCTTGGTCCTCTGTAAATAAGCCCCTTATTATAAAGATTTACAAATACCTCACGAACAGCCTTTGAACAGCCTTCATCCATTGTAAAGCGTTCTCTGTCCCAGTCACATGATGAACCGATTTTCTTCAGCTGATTAATAATGCGGCTGCCGAACTTTTCTTTCCAGTCCCAGACTCTATCAAGGAACTTTTCACGTCCTAAGTCATAGCGTGTGAGATGTTCTTTTTCACGAAGCTCAGCCTCAACTTTAATCTGTGTTGCGATACCTGCATGGTCTGTACCCGGTACCCAAAGAGCCTCATAGCCCTGCATTCTTTTATATCTAATAAGAATATCCTGCAAAGTTTCGTCAAATGCGTGTCCCATATGGAGCTGACCTGTTACATTTGGCGGCGGAATAACGATTGTGAACGGCTTCTTGTCCTTGTTTACTTCCGCATGGAAATAACCCTTTGATACCCATTCATTATAAAGCTTATCCTCAAACTCCGCCGGATTATAAGTTTTTGCAATGTTATTTGCGTCTTCCATTGTGTTCTTCCTTTCAGTTTACAATTTATCTGCCAAAAGCACTGCTATAAATACGATTACCGCAATTCCGAGTGCTGCATACTTTATTTTGAGCCTGTCATCAATTGTAGGCTCCTCATTCTTAAAAAAGGTCCTCAAGACCCAATCGACTCGAAAAGTCAAGAGCAGTGCAATGATTATAAGCACAACAGCTATAATTTTTATAATCATCTCTTTACCCCCTTACCTATCTTATAATTATCTCATTAATATTGCTATTTGTCAAGGGGTTATGCAGATTTTGTGCATTTTTTTGCTGTAAACATTCGTATTATACAGCTTTATTGTTTTTATCCCTGCTGAGCATTTTATAAAATCCGTGCTTTTTTAATACAATCATATATACTGCGAAATAAATAAACATACATATCCATCCGACCGCCGTTCCTGCCGATACTGCCTTCAATCCCATTGTTCCCACAAGCAGCCATGATAATACCGTCCTTACCGCTATCTGCATTACAACACCGACAAAAGACAGCGTTACTTTGTTTATTCCTATGTACCATCCATGAAATGCACCGTCAGCATAACAAATCACATAAAACCATGCCACAAATCTAAGATACTCAACAGCATTATTAAGCATTTCTCCATCACCTGCACTCATGATAAATGAAGAAAGAGGCTTTGCGGCATATATAAGGAATACTTGACTTATAAATCCAAATACTGCAATCATTATAAGGCTGCATTTAAAACACATATTCACATTTTCTTTCTTATTTGCTCCCATATTCAGAATAACAATTATGCTTATTAAAAACATAAACCGACAGATATATTCGTACATAATTATCCTTGAAAAAATGTATATTTATTGCTATAATTGAATTTAGAAATAATATCTTAAAAAGGAGAATTTTCGTATGGCAAAAGAACATACAGCCTTTGACTTTGGTTCAGGCAGTACATTAAAAATAATATTCAGGCTCGCACCGCCCGTAATGCTTGCACAGCTTATACAGGCAATGTATAATATCATTGACAGCTTTTTTATAGGCAGATTTTCTGAGGAAGGCTTGACAGCACTTTCTATAATTTACCCTATACAGCTTCTTATGATAGCCCTCGGAGTCGGAACAGGGGTTGGAATAAATACATTGATGGCTCATTATCTCGGCATCGACAGAAAAAAGCGTTCCGATGACTGTGCCGGAATCGGTCCCTCTCTTGCAATTTCTATGTGGCTGATATTTGCATTTATATGCTATATAATAATGCCGGCATATGCAGAAATGTCTA
>USPO01000054.1 GCA_900556575.1 uncultured Eubacteriales bacterium | reverse complement strand
CCTCTCTGAAGCTGTCCTTTCTCATTGCTTCTTCCTGATACTGCTGATCAAATAATACATCCAACATACCGTATACCTCACTTTCTCTGCTCTCCAAATATATATTAAGCGGCGAGTTTTTTCAACGCATTGCTGTATTCCTTTTTTGTATATCCGAGACTTACTATAAAGTTTTCCGTCAATCCCCCGTTTATCATTCGGCATAATGCATCCGTTCTCTCCTCGTTTCTTCCCTCTCTCAGTCCTTCACTTCTTCCTTCTCTCAATCCTTCACTTCTTCCCTCTCTCAATCCTTCGTTTCTTCCTTCTATCAATCCTTCGTTTCTTCCCTCTTCTTTTCCCTCTCTGAAACTGTCCTTCCTCATTGCCTCTTCCTGATACTGCTGGTCAAATAATACATCCAACATACTGTATACCTCACTTTCTCTGCTCTCCAAATACTCCTTTAATATATCCTCATCTTTACATATCCTTAAAGTCTCCGTTATTGCCTCCGCCTTTGTTTTGCATACTCTGCACTGCTCCGTATATATTTTTACAAACATTATATACTCATGTATTATTCCCTTTTCCCTTGTCGTTATAACCTCCGCTTCCGCATCAAACGGCACATATGTGTCCGGGAATATATCTTTTCTTATCGATATTCTATGCGGTACATCCTTTTTATCTCCCGTATATATTACATACAGTTCAGGAACCGGCAATTCCATCCTCTTTGATGAATACATATACAATGAATTATTATGTATATACTCTTGATACGTTTGAATAAGATAAATCAATAATCTTATTATTATATTCACGGACCATGTACTTTGGGCTTCCACAAGTATTATAAGCATATTCCTCACTTTAAACCCCAAATCATTGTATATCTTATTCACTATTACATGAGTTAGCGTTATTGGCGTTATATCTTCTACCGTTGCCGCTGTATCTTCCGGATGAAGTTCCTTATACATTTTCAGTATATTTGCTTTATCCTTGAACAAATCCGTAAATACAGAATCCTTAATATTTCTGTTTACATCTGCAGTATTCTGCTTTGCTGTCTCTTCCATCGGTATCATCTCCAATCTTTTTATTTATTTTATCACATTTTTTTTCAAAAATCAATAGCTTTCACTAAGTTTTCCTGCAGAATTTAACACTTACAAATGGAGCAAATACGAATATATTTTAAAATCTCTGCCGTATGTTTAAGAAAATAATGAAGGTAACTCCGAAGGAGTATCAGAAAATTCGAAATGGATGAATAATTTTAAAAAAGCACCCTCTAAAACAATCATTTAGAGAGTGCTTTTCTATATATTCAATAACTCATTTTTAGCTAATTATCAAATTACTGCATTTCTGCCATATCTTTAATTGCTTCTTTTCTCGAAAGCTCAATCTTACCCTTGTTGTTAATACCCATGTACTTAACATAAATCTTGTCGCCTTCCTGGCAAACATCTTCAACACGGTCAATTCTTCTGTTTTCAAGATTTGAAATATGACACAATCCTTCCTTGCCCGGCATGAATTCTACAAATGCACCGAAATCCTTAACTGTCTTTACTGTACCTAAGTAAATTCTGCCTACCTCCGGCTCTGCAACGATTGCCTCAATCATTTCCTTAGCCTTATTTCCGCTTTCTTGTGTTTCAGCAAAGATATGAATTGTTCCATCCTCGTCAATATCAACCTTTGCACCTGACTCTGCAACAATTCCCTGAATTACCTTTCCGCCCTGACCGATTACTTCTCTGATCTTGTCCGGATTAATCTTCATTGTATCTACCTTCGGAGCATATGCTGAAAGGTTATCTCTTACAGCCGGAATAGCCTTTAAAAGTACTTCATCGATGATGTAGTATCTTGCATCTCTTGTCTTTGTCAAAGCTTCTTCGATTACTTCATACGGTAAACCGTCATTCTTAATATCAACCTGAATTGATGTGATACCCTTCTTTGTACCTGCTACCTTGAAGTCCATTTCGCCGTAGAAGTCCTCAAGTCCCTGAATATCAACCATTGTTGTGAAGCCTTCGTCTGTTGTGATAAGACCGCATGAAATACCTGCTACCGGAGCCTTAATCGGAACACCTGCTGCCATGAGTGCAAGTGTTGAACCGCAGACTGAACCCTGTGATGTTGAACCGTTTGATGAAAGCACCTCTGATACGCAGCGAATTGCGTACGGGAACTCATCAGCTGACGGAAGAACCGGAACAAGTGACTTTTCTGCCAATGCACCGTGACCGATTTCTCTTCTGCCCGGACCTCTTGAAGGCTTTGTTTCGCCTACCGAATATGACGGGAAGTTGTACTGGTGCATATATCTCTTCTCTGTCTGTAGATCAATACCATCAAGACGCTGTACCTCTGAAAGCGGTGCAAGAGTTGCAATTGTCATAACCTGTGTCTGACCTCTTGTGAAAAGTCCTGAACCATGAACTCTCGGAAGTAAATCAACCTCAGCCGACAGCGGTCTGATTTCGTTTAAACCTCTGCCGTCAACACGTCTGCCGTTGTATAACCACTCACGAACTATTTCCTTCTGCATCTTATAAAGGATTTCTCCCAATGTTTCAATGCTTTCCGGGAACTGCTCTGTAAAGTTTTCCTTAATTCTATCCTCAATTACGCCCATTCTTTCATCACGAACGTTCTTATCGTCTGTATCAAGTGCATTCTGAATGTTTGCGTACTCTGTTTCCTTAATCTTGTCATATAAATCATGATCGATGTCATGTGCCTCATATGCCATCTTCTCTTTGCCTATTTCAGCCTGAATACCTGAAATAAACGCACAGATTTCCTTTATAACACCGTGTGCATACTTAAGTCCTTCAAGCATTACGCTTTCCTCAACTTCGTTTGCACCTGCTTCTATCATAACTATCTTCTGCTGTGTACCCGCAACCGTAACGTGCATTTCGCTCTTCTCACGCTGCTCAACTGTTGGATTAATCACATACTCACCGTCTACGAGTCCGAGCCATACACCGCCTATCGGACCGTTCCACGGAATATCCGAAATCGAAAGCGCAATTGATGTGCCTATTAATGCACAAATTTCCGGAGCATTGTCCTGCTCTACTGATAAAACAGTAGCTACTACCGATACATCATTTCTTAAGTCTGACGGGAATAACGGTCTGATCGGTCTGTCGATTACACGGCTTGTTAAAATAGCCTTTTCCGACGGCTTTCCCTCTCTCTTTGTATATCCGCCCGGAATCTTTCCTACAGAATACATCTTCTCTTCGTAATCAACTGAAAGCGGGAAGAAATCAACTCCCTCTCTCGGTGTTCTTGAAGCTGTAACGTTTACCATTACTACTGTCTCGCCGTAGCGTACAACACAGTGACCATTTGTGAGCTGTGCCATCTTGCCTGTTTCAACAACAAGCTTACGGCCTGCTAAAGTTGTTTCAAAAGTCTTAAACATCTTTTTCTTTTCCTTTCATATCAGTCGGAAATATGCTTTAGCAGATAAGCACAATATGCGATAATGCTCGCAATGCTCTGCTTATTTGCTAACCATATTTCCCAATATCTTTTTAACTTAAAAAACGGGGCAATATATAACGCTTATATATGCCCCGTCCCTTATATATAATTCCGGAGATTACGCTCTCTCCGAAAAAAGTTACTTTCTTAAGCCTAACTTTGCTACTAAAGCACGGTATCTTTCGATATCCTGATCCTTTAAGTATGCTAAAAGACTACGTCTCTTACCTACCATCATTAAAAGACCTCTTCTTGAATGGTGGTCCTTCTTATGGAAGTTTAAGTGCTCGTTGTTTAAGTGGTTAATTCTCTCTGTTAATAAAGCAACCTGTACCTCCGGCGAACCTGTGTCACCCTCGTGTGTTGCATATTCAGCGATAATAGCCTGCTTACGCTCCTTTGTCATCATTCATTCACCTCCTATATTTGAATGATCCCCCATTTCCGGGAATCCGTTGGTGATTCGGGCATCCAGGAATGGGTTTAACCTAATAATCTCAATAATAAAAATTTAAAAGTTTTAACGTATAATAAGTGATTAGTTCTTCTTAGCTCTGTTGAAACGCTTATTGAACTTTTCAATTCTACCGCCTGTGTCTACGAGCTTCTGCTTACCTGTATAGAACGGGTGGCATGCTGAACAAATTTCGACCTGGATGTTTTCCTTAGTTGAACCTGTTGCAATTACATTACCGCAAGCACAAGTGATTGTAGTCTGCTTATAATCCGGATGGATTCCTTCTCTCACTACGAACGCCTCCTTCAATTTATTAATGCTTCACGCACCGAAATCTATTATAACATACTTTTTCTATAATTGCAAGTGTTTTTTTTATTTTTTTCAAAAAAATTTATTCCAATTTTTATATATCAAAAATATAAGCAAACAAAATTTTTAGGTGTCCCATTAAAGACTTGACATTCCGTTAAATATGTGGTATAATACAGTTATAAAACAAACGTTTTAGTATTTTCAACACACAAAATAACTATCTAATTTTCAGATAAATCTAATTTTTAAGGAGGATACAATAATGACTGCGAATTTTAACTATTTTCATACAGAAGACATCATAACACTTAATAATTTTATTTGTTTTCCGACCGCACTCCTGACATCGGATAAATACAAAAAATTATCAAATGATGCCAAGCTGCTCTTTTCTTTAATGCTTGACCGAACAAACTTATCCATCGCAAACAAATGGATAGATGAAGACAGTAACGTATATATCTATTTCTCTGTTCAGAACATTACGGAGCTTCTCAATTGCAGCAAAACAAAAGCATTACGTCTTTTGAATGAGCTTGATATAGAAAAAGGAGGAGTCGGACTGATAAAGAAAAAAAGACAGGGACTCGGAAGACCCTGCATAATATATATTAACAAAATTATTCTTGAAGAAAGTATATCGGACTTAGACACTGTTAATTCAACCGACAGTGTTATTTCTTCAGAAAAAATTTCGGAAGTATCGGAATCCTACCTGCAGAATACTCAAAATCAAACTTCAGCAAGTATTAAAAGCGAATTTTCTGAGCTTTCAAAATCAGAATCTAATCATACTAAAGATAATCATAATGAGATTATTCATACTTACATAAATCAAACTGAGTCTAATCAGACTGACACTGTTATCTCTGACGAGAACAGTGGAATTGACTTGACTGACAGAGAACATACACTTATTCATGTAAAACAGCAAATCTCTTACAGTCTTCTTATATTACGCTATGAGGTAAAGCTAATAGATGAAATAACGGATATAATAACGGACGTATTGTATAACAAAAATCAAAAATATAATATAAAGAGTACTCTTCCAAATGAAGACAATGTATCTCCCAGTCTTGTAAGGTTTGTATTTAAAATGTTAAAATATAAGCATGTATTTAATATTGCGGATAAACTTGCAAACGGTAGTTTCAATATCATAAACTGCCGCAGCTACATCATAACTGCACTGTATAATTCGATAATGAAAATAAACACTCGTAAATCTGCGTTATCCGGCTAAAAGGCTGCCGCAATATAACAGAAATGCGGCAGCCGTAATACACCTTTAGTTTGATGACGGTTTTGGAATATAAGGAATTATCGTCTCCGCCAAATTAGATGCGGTCATTGTCTGGAGCCAAACCTTTCCCGGACCGGTAAGCTCCGTCAGGAACAAGCCCTCACCTCCGAAAAGAACGTTTCTTACGCCCTTTACGGTTCTTACATTAAATCCGCAGGAGCTTTCAAAGTATGCAACATGAGATGTATCCACAATTATCTTCTCTCCCGCCGCAAGCTCTCTGCATACGATTGAACCACCGAGTTCAAGGAATGCTGTACCGTTTCCGGAAAGCTTCTGCATTAAAAAGCCCTCCCCGCCGAATAATCCGGCTCCGAGTTTTTTCTGGAAGTATGTCGATAATGTAACACCCTGCTCCGCACAAAGAAAAGCCTGCTTCTGAGCGATATATTCCTTGCCCTGCGATACATCTATCTTGTGTATTTCACCCGGCATTGTCGCTGCAAATGCTGCACTTACTCCGTCCTGCTGTGCCGCATATGTAACCATAAAGAGTGACTCACCCGTAAAAAGTCTGCCGAGACCTTTTAGAAGCCCGCCCTTCATATTGGTCTGCATATCCACACCTTCTGTCATCCAGCACATTCCGCCGGACTGTGTGTATATACTTTCGCCCCTGTCCATGTCGATTTCCACAACCGGCATCGGAGCACCGCTTATCTTATAATTCATAAAAACACCTCCGTTAAATATGATTTTTCTGCTAACCCTATATACATAATATCATATTTTCGGCAATATTGCAAGTGTTTTTTTGTGAATTTTCATTCTGCAAATCCGTGGTTATGAATTTGCATCGCAACACCGTCCGGCATAACACTAAATCCGTGATTTTCATAAAAGGCTGCATTTCTGCTTTCCTCCGGCATAAGCTCAAGATAAAGGAAATCTTTGTACTTTTCTTTTATCATTTCTATCATTCTTCCGGCTATCCCCTGTCCCTGATAATCCGGATGTACAAGTACATAATGAATAAATGCTGTCATTAAAGTGTCGTCCATTACACGCACCAAGCCTATAAGTCTGCCGTTATCCCACGCCGTAAGCACGGTTGAAGAATTTATCAACGCTTTATACAGCTGTGAGGGATATTTACCGGAAAGCCATCCGACTGATAGAAACAATTTTTCTGCGTCCTGCTGCGTGAATTTTTTGTTTTCTGTATAGGTTATCATGGTATATTCCTTTCGTGAGTGAATTCTTTTATTTGTGGTCGCATTTCTGACACTGAAACATTGTATTTTCACTGTCATTCTTATAATACGCTCCCGACCAGCGGCATATGCTCTGTAAAATAGGTACAACAGATTTCCCCTTGTCCGTAAGCGTATATTCGACCCTCGGAGGTATTTCGTCATATTGTTTTCTGAATATGATTCCGTCCGCAATAAGCTCCTTTAATGCCGCCGCAAGCACCGCATCCGTAATATCTGTCATTTCTCTGCGAAGTACACTGTAACGCAGGGTTTCTTTTGCTGCAAGCACACATATAATTCTTGACTTCCATTTTCCGCCGAATATATCAAGACCGTATTCCAGCGGGCAGCGTATGTCTTTCTTTAATTTCGGTTTATACATGCCAATAATACCTCCTAATATTGATCTCAATTTATTATACCTTTTCAATAGGTTTTAGTCAAGTTACTATGAAATTTATTAGTGAC
Source organism: uncultured Eubacteriales bacterium (assembly GCA_900556575.1). Taxonomy (GTDB): domain Bacteria; phylum Bacillota; class Clostridia; order UBA1381; family UBA1381; genus UMGS1958. The sequence goes on along the minus strand of USPO01000054.1, from coordinate 1,123 downwards.
TCATAAATTTATTTATATCTTGTATGTTTTTAGTTACAGTGCTATAATAAGTGCAAGCTCATGAAAAGTGAGTGAACCATAACAAACAATATATCAGAAAATGGAGGTAACATTAATGAAAGTAAATGCATATTTACAAATTACGATGAAGATTGACGAGGCAAACCGTCCGGCAGCCGCAAAGGTTTATACAGACTACCGCGGTCCGTTCCTTGCCGAAATCAAAGGCGCTTTAACAAAGGATTTATTAATACGTGATGAGGACGTGCAGGTTCTGCACGGCTTTGACAGCGTCGAGAATGCAAAGGCTTATCTTGACAGTGATATGTTCAAAAACGATGTATTCACAGGCTTGCAGCCTCTCTGGAGTGCTGCTCCGGAGGTTAAAATTTACGCTGCTGCATAAATAACACATTTTGCAGCGGTAGCTAAATAGGAATTTAGTGAGCTGTTTTAATAAAGCATGCACACTCCTTTGAGACGCTGTCGGCAAAGTCAATTAATAGGGTGAACCATACGTTAGATAAGTACGAGTGAAATAATGTAAGCTAACTAATCACAATAAATAATAAAAGCTGCTCTTCCCTAAAAGCTGTCAGCCAAACATCTGACTGACTGGAGGCTAACATATATTGTTACTTTTAGTGCTTTTTCTCTGATGCTTTTGATATTATTTACTTTCGGCTCACCCTATCGACAGCCTGACAGCTGCTGCCTTCCACACATAAAAAAAGAGGTTCCCTACATTTTCAATAATTACTGAGTAGTATCCTATCAAAATAATTCACTAAATCAATTAGAATTTAGCCGAACATTAATAGTCCAGTAAAACACTTTCAATTATTTCGGCACAGTCATATACACAACCGGGACACGGTCTTTTTTTATAATATTCTTTCGTTCTGTCCTCAGGCTTTGAGCTTTCATCCTTCGGCATTGCGGCAGCTGCGGTCAGAAGTTCGCGGCAGACTATAGAGCCGTTCTTTTTCTCAAACTCACCAGCCATTTTACGTACCGCCTCATAAACTTTTTGCCTGTTCTTCAAATCTCCGGGCTTTCCGCTGCTAAGCTTTAATCCGGCAATCAGCGACATAGCCGAAACCGCTCCGCATGTAAGCCGCAT
>USPO01000053.1 GCA_900556575.1 uncultured Eubacteriales bacterium | reverse complement strand
TAGCATAAAGCGAACTCAATTTAGAAATTTTCATTACTATGAAAATTTCCACATTTAATATGACTAAATTGATTACAAAAAACGGCTTATTTGCTTTGTTTTATTCGCTTTATGCGGTCTGTGCATTTTGCTGCAGCCCCATATTTAAAAATTGTTTTCCCATATCTACGGCTTTAAGAGGATTTATAACATTTCTTTTCCAAGGTTTATGATTGACAAAGCAATTGAACGGTGATATAATATTTGAGATGTCCTAATAAAAGAGGGTCAGACAAGAAGCATGATATCTCTATTTTTACCAGATATTATACCATCGGATTTCATTTTGCCTATTTCTTTCATTAGAGCGGTACGTTCGACAGCTAAATAATCAGCTAAGTCAATGAATGGAATAGGAATATGTATTTTATCTGATTGCTGAATTTTGGATTCGTCACGCAAAAAGCTTAGCAGACGGCTGCGTATAGTACGGCGGTGAAGTATATAATTCAGCTTTAGAGTGCGTTCTTTTAGACCGATTTCTGATACCTCATTAAATCGTTCACGCCATAGGGGACGATCATATAAATATAGGTTAAGTTCATGGTGTGAAAAAACAGCAGCGGTTGAATTTTGCTTTGCATTGAGGTAGTGTATGCCATTATATATTTCAAGAGGTGTTTCTGAGCTAAATGGTTCTCCTGCTCTTATAAAACGAAGTATACTGCGTTCATAAAGTTCATCCTCAGCACAATGGTAAACTATACCGCTCAATAGTATGTAGAAATATTTTTCTGAAAGGAGAATGTTTTCTCCCTTTTTATATTCGGCAATCCTCGGGTGTAATGCATCACGGAGAGTTGTCAGTTCTTTTCTATTAAAATAAAAATCCATAAGTATCTCCTTATTAATGTACCTGATAGGTATAAAATTCCATAAAATAAATTTTTCGTTAAGATGTCCGTAAAATAGGGCATTGTGGTATATATAGTATATTATATCATAAAATAGTTGCAAATGCAACAGACAAATATTTTTTTTTGGACTATAATATAAAAGACGATGACAAGAATAGCGGAATAGAAATAGTATAATTCCGCATTGAAATATAGGAGGGTTTGCGTTGAAGGTAATAAAAAGAAATGGCTCAGAGGTAGATTTTGATGTAGACAAAATCGTAAAAGCTATTACCAAGGCGAACAATGCCGGTATGAGAAAAGAGCTTACCGACGAGAAGATAAAGGAAGCCGCAGAATACATAGAGTATAAATGCAAAAAAATGAACAGAGCCGTATCGGTTGAAGAAATACAGGATATGGTTGAAAATCAGATAATGGCAAACGGTGCATTCGAGATTGCAAAGCACTATGTAAAATATAGATATACTCGCTCTCTTATCCGAAAGACAAATACGACTGATGATAAGATACTTTCGCTCATTGAGTGTAATAATGAGGAGGTCAAGCAGGAAAATTCAAATAAGGATCCTGTTGTAAACAGTGTGCAGCGTGACTACATGGCAGGAGAAATAAGCAAAGATCTTACAAGAAGAATTTTGCTTCCGAAAGAGATAGTTGATGCTGATAAAGAAGGTATAATTCATTTCCATGATTCAGACTATTATGCACAGCACATGCATAATTGTGACCTTATAAATCTTGATGACATGCTCCAGAATGGAACAGTTATAAGTGAAACACTGATTGAGAGACCTCATAGCTTTTCTACAGCCTGTAATATTGCCACACAGATAATAGCTCAGGTGGCGTCTAATCAGTACGGTGGTCAGAGCATAAGTTTAACTCACCTCGCATCATTTGTTCAGGTGTCAAGAGAAAAATTTCATCGTGAGGTACTTGAGGAGATGAATGACATTAACATTAAGCTTACGGATGAACAGATAAGTGAGCTTGTAGAGAATAGAGTCGAAAAGGAAATAGAAAAAGGTGTTCAGACAATACAGTATCAGGTTATAACACTTATGACAACTAACGGTCAGGCACCGTTTTTGACAATATTCATGTATCTTAATGAGGCAAGAAATGAGCAGGAGAAAAAAGACCTTGCGAAGATTATAGATGAAATGCTCAAGCAGCGTTTGCAGGGAGTAAAGAATGAGGCGGGAGAGTGGATAACGCCGGCATTCCCAAAGCTTATTTATGTACTTGAAGAAGATAATATAAAAAAGGGTACACCTTATTTTTATTTAACAAGGCTTGCAGCAAGATGTTCTGCAAAACGTCTTGCTCCGGACTATATTTCAGAAAAGCAGATGAAAAAGCTGAAGGAAGGTAATTGTTTCCCTGTTATGGGCTGCAGAAGTGCATTAAATCCGTGGAAGGATGAAAATGGAAATTACAAATTTTATGGCAGATTTAATCAGGGTGTTGTTACAATAAATCTTGTTGATGTTGCATTGTCATCACATAAAGATTTAGATGCGTTTTGGAAGATATTTGACGAGAGACTCGGTCTGTGCTATGAGGCACTTATGTGCCGTCATGAGCGTTTAAGGGGTACACTGTCTGATGCTGCACCAATTTTATGGCAGTACGGAGCATTGGCACGATTGAAAAAGGGTGAGCCGATTGACAAGCTCCTGTACGGAGGCTATTCGACAATTTCTCTAGGGTATGCGGGATTATGTGAATGTGTAAGATATATGACAGGTAAGTCACATACGGATCCTTCAGCAACAGGATTTGCACTTGAGGTTATGCAGCACATGAATGAGGCATGTGAAAAATGGACGAAAGAAACGGATATAATGTTTAGTATTTATGGCTCGCCGATTGAAAGCACAACATATAAATTTGCGAAATGTCTGCAAAAACGTTTCGGAATTGTTGAGGGTGTAACAGATAAGGGATATATAACGAATAGCTATCATGTAAATGTAAGGGAAGAAATAGACGCATTTTCTAAGCTCAAATTTGAGTCACAATTCCAGGCATTGTCAACAGGAGGAGCAGTAAGCTATGTTGAGGTTCCCAATATGCAGAATAATATAGAAGCAGTAATAAGTGTACTTCAGTTTATATATGATAATATAATGTATGCTGAATTGAACACAAAGTCGGACTATTGTCAGGAGTGTGGCTACAACGGTGAAATACAGATTGTTGAGGATGAAGGTAAGCTTGTATGGGAATGTCCTAACTGTGGAAACAGGGATGAAAATAAGCTCAATGTAGCAAGAAGAACCTGCGGATATATAGGAACACAGTTTTGGAATCAAGGCAGAACACAGGAGATAAGAGACAGAGTACTTCATTTATAATGCTGCTAAAACATTGATTTAACTGAACGGAGATTGTTATGAATTATGCTGAAATAAAGTATTACGATATAGCCAATGGTCCTGGAGTACGTGTGAGTCTTTTTGTTTCGGGCTGTACACATCATTGTCAAAATTGCTTCAATAAAATTGCATGGGATTTCGGATATGGAAAACCGTTTAATGATGTAGTAAGAGGCAGAATTATTGCCGGTTGTGATCCATCATATATTTCAGGTTTGTCAATTTTGGGCGGTGAACCTATGGAAGCGAGAAATCAAGAGGCTGTATTACTATTGGTTAAAGAACTCAGAAACAAGATGCCGGATAAAACAATATGGTGTTACAGCGGATATACATATGAAGAGCTTACAGATGAAAATAATTCAAAATGTCATACAAAAGTGACAAATGAACTTTTGAGCCTGATGGATGTGCTTGTTGATGGGGAATTTATCGAAGAAAAAAAGGATATTACATTGAAATTTCGTGGAAGTTCAAACCAAAGGATAATTGATTTAAATGAAACACAAAGAAATGGTGAGGTTACTTTGTGGAAAGAAGAATAGTAGAAATAAAAGAGGCTGTCACAAAATTCAAAGAGTTTTGTGACAGCCCATTTTACTATTTTTCTGATAATGTTATGAAAAAATATGATTGTCATTTCTGACAATAAAGATATCCGGCTCATAGCCGAAACGGTCTTCAAATTTAGATTTAATTTTTTCTGAAACATAGTCTGCTAAATTTTCTTCAGTAATGGCATATACCATGTCATTAAATGGTCTTGCACACATACAACCCTCTATATTAGGTAAAACTCTTGCTGAAAATGACTGTTCATTTGATGGATTTAGGTATTCTGTAAATGAGTGCGACGACTCGGTTACAACATCGGCAAAGGCTTGAATATTACTGCTTTTTAGAGCATCGAGTGCATGGTTAATTCTCTCGTTTTCTTCAGCGATAAAAGGCAAATAAGAGAATTTACCGTTTTTTACATCATCTGTTCTTACATCGCTGTAAGTGTATATGGAAGGGTGAATTTTTTTCAATCGGTCAAGCTCTTTGTCAATAAGTGATATTTTAGGATAATGAGGTTTGCTTCGACCCCTTATCAGTAAAAATATAAGACCGGTCATTGGAAGGGGATAATGCTCTATACTTGATTTATGCATGTAACTGCACCAACCCTTTTTTGCAGAAATCAGAGCATAATACAGAGGAACATCCTTACCATCGCAGCATAGGAAGGCAAGCTCTTCAGCTGATAGTGTGTTGGCATTTAGAAGGCTTATCAATGCTTTGAGCACGGCGGTGTGGAGTGAGTGTGTAATATCAATACTTTTAGGTGCATCGCTGTCATAAAGGATTTCTGCACCATTAAAGCCTGCTGAATTCATAAAGAACTTAATTTCACGCTCAGGTTTATTTTTGCCATTAAATGCATTTGAAAGGCTGAACATTTTGCATATATCCGAGGATGTATTTTCAAGTTTGATGTATCCTGAATTAAGTTTTCTTGCAAGAACTGTAACTCCCATTGATAATGCACAGGTAATTGATGATGTACCGGGTATATTAGGAAGTCCCATGAGCGTACACAGTGTACCGCATCGGCTTATATAAAGCTTGGCAGCAGCATCATTATATCGGCGGTAAAAATCAAGCTGCAAATCAACCATATTCATATATTTTACTCCTTTCGGTCATTGGGGATATGTTGTTACCATATTATTTTTAACAGCTATGAGAAAGTATATACCTTTAAATTAATTATGAATATTTCAAATTATCCCTTGAATAATCGAACTAAATGTAGTATAATAAAATAGATAATCTGTATACATACCATTTATTAAGTATTACTTTTTATATTTGATTTATGAGGTATGGCTGATATGATGGGTATTGCTTATTTTGGCAATACTAAAGTTTTAAGATAAAGGAGAAATTTATGTTATTGTCAAATTTAATACAAAAACCTGTCACGCTCCTGATTAATGCGGTTATTACATTAATTGCTCTGACAGGTCATGAGCTTGCCCATGCATGGGTTTCGACTAAGCTTGGAGACCCAACACCTAAGCGAGAGGGACGTTTATCACTTAATCCTCTTGCACATCTTGACCCGGTAGGTACTATATTGATGATTTTAACTGGATTTGGATGGGCAAAACCGGTAGGTATTAATCCTATGTATTATAAAGATGTCAAAAAGGGAACAGCCTTGACAGCTGCCGCAGGTCCTTTGGCAAATCTTTTAATGGCAATTGCATCGTTTGTTTTGTATGCAATATTTCTTATTATTGCATTTAAAACCGGTCTTGTAAATCAGACAGTTATAAACGGTGTACAATCTTTTGTGCTTGCATTTGCCGTTCGTAACCTTTGCTTTATGGTATTTAATATTATACCTATTCCGCCGCTGGACGGTGCAAAGGTTCTCGGTTTATTAATTCCTGACCGTGCATACTATACCATGCTCCGATATGAGCGTTACAGTATGCTACTTATTATGCTCCTTTCGCTGAGCGGTGTACTTAACAGTTTTATAGGCACAGGAGTTAATTTTGCAGTTCAGGCAATATGGAAGCCTATTTTTCATATATTAACTAAGGTGATATAATGCAGGAAATAAAATATCATCTTGAGAGCTTTGACGGTCCGCTTGATTTGCTTTTGACACTTATTCAAAAAAATAAGGTCAGTATATATGATATTCCGATAGTGGAAATAACGGATCAATATCTTGAAGCAATAGAGGGAATAGAGGAGTCAGAGCTTGAAAATACGGGTGAATTTATAGTTATGGCATCACAGCTTATATATATCAAATCAAGAATGCTGCTGCCGAAACCTCAGAAGGACGATGAGGAAGATGACCCAAGGGAGGAGCTTGCACAGCGTCTGGAAGAGTATCAAAAGTTTAAGGAAGCATCTCTTGAATTAAGAAAGACAGAGTTTGCCTCGAAATATATGGTATTTCGTGAGGAAGAAAAAATCAAGTTTCCTATTCCGGAATACAGCCGTCACCATGATGTACAGTGTCTAATAGATGCATTTAATTCAATTCTGCAAAGGCAGATACGAAAACAAACACCTACAAAAAAAGCCTTTTCAGGAATTGTCGGCAGAGAGAAAGTTTCTGTCGGTGATATGACCGAAAAGATAAAAAGCAGGATGCACAAAAGGAGAAAACTTAAATTTAAGGCGCTGTTCCTGCCGACAGATTCAAGACCGGAAATGATTGCAACATTTCTTGCGGTTCTTGAGATGATAAAGGGGAATGAATTGTGTGCAATATACAGTGATGAAGCTGATGACTTCATTTTAACAATGCCGAATAAGCAGGAGGAATTTAATGGACAGAATTAAATATGCGATTGAGGGTATATTATTTGCCGCAGGCGAACCTGTTAAAGCAGCAAAGCTTGCGGTGGTATTGAATACCGATATTAATAATATAACCAATGCTGTCGCAGATTTGAAATCAGAGTATGACATCAACCGCAGAGGATTTAAAATAATTGATATAAATGAGGGGTATCAAATTTGTTCAAGGCCTGAATATTATGCTTATATTCAGGAAATACTGGGAGAACAGAGAAATCAGCCTCTTTCAAATGCGGCAATGGAGGCCTTGGCGATAATTGCATATAAACAACCTATAACAAGAGGAATGGTTGAAAAAATACGAGGTGTAAATTCTGACGGATGCATAAACAGGCTTTATGAACGCGGGCTTATTGATGAATGCGGCAGATTAGATGCTCCCGGACGACCGATATTATATAAAACAACTGATACTTTTTTACGCTGTTTCGGACTTTCATCACCTAAAGAACTGCCGGAAATTGATTTTAAAAAGCTTGGCTTAAAAGCAGCAGAGGGAGAACGTCCGGCACAAATGAGCGTTGATGATATTGAATTGCCGAAGTCGGCATTGAATGAAGGAGAAAAGCTTGCATTCGAGACTGAAAAACTGCTTTCGGATAATGCAGCGGACAAGTCCACGCTTGAAGAAGGCATGGATAAACAGGAGAATATAGAGGAAAACTAATGCTTGCGGTCTATATTATATTGAGTATATTGGCTGTTCTTGCAATCCTATTTTTAATCCCAATTCACGGAGTGCTTACAATTTCGTATTCGGACGGGTACGAAGGTACGGAGCTTTACGGAAAATTTCTTTTTTTTAAGCTGCCAATATATCCGTCAAAAAAAAGAAAAATTGCGGAAACGTACGAAGAAGAGGAAGAAAAAGAGGAAGAGGAGGAACATCCTAATCTGAAAAGGCTAAAGCCCGTAAAAAAAATCTATAAGCTTATCAGCATGATGAGCGATGATATTTATAGGATAATAAAAATGCTTGTTTCAAGAATGGCAAAAATAAAAAGAATTGCGATAGAGGCGAGCATAGGAACAGATGATGCGGTGCAGACCGGACTAGCCGTCGGTGCGGCAAACGGATTTGTATATACGCTGCTTGGCATGATGGATAATACAATGAAATTAAAGGAATATTCGGTAAATATTGAACCTGACTGGAACAGAGAAATTGTAGATGCAGGTTTGTATGTGGATATTTACACGAATACGTTTCACTTGATACGTCTTTTCGGTGCGTTAGTTTCATTGTATCTTGATGTGAAGAAAATAATGAAAGGTGAAGGAGCGGCGGAAGATGAGTATTCTGCCGAATAAAGGAGCAAACAATGGCTAATAAAGTAAAAGAAATGCTCGAAAGTGCTGTTGCAAATATAAAAACAACTTTTGATGCAGATTCAATAATCGGTAGTCCGATAACTGCTGATGACGGAACAATAATTGTTCCTGTAACACGTGTTTCCTACGGATTTGGCGGCGGCGGCGGAGATTTTGCCGCAAAGAACACAAATAATGCAGAGGGTACATTTGCCGGAGGTTTGGGCGGCGGTGCCACTGTTAAGGCCGATGCATTTCTTGTTATAAACGGAGGAAATGTAAGACTTATTACAATGGATAACGGTTCGTCACCTGTGGACAGAATACTTGACATGGTACCCGAGGTACTTTCAAAGGCAAATGAAGCTATTCAAAACAGAAAAGCAAAAAAAGAAGAGAAAAACGGAGAAATAATAGATGATTACAACGAGGGATAAAATACTTTCGGGCGTAACAAAGCCAACAAGATATACAGGCGGAGAACTTAATGCGGTTATGAAAAATCCGGTTGATGTTGATGTAAGATGGGGCTTTTGCTTTGCCGACACAT
>USPO01000052.1 GCA_900556575.1 uncultured Eubacteriales bacterium | reverse complement strand
ATCAAAAAACCGTTTATCGTATGCAGCATTGTATCCCACCACGGAATATATGTATAAAAGCTTCCTATCTCGCCTAAAATTTCTGCCGCAAATATAAATAAGAGTATTATAACTTCCAGTATATTCGGCAGCTCAATATTCAGCCTTTTATTTACAAACGCCGGTATATCAAATAGTGCAAGCGTCAATGCACAAAGGAATACCGAATAATAATCGCCTCTTATACATCTTATAACCGCAACTGCAAGCACCAAAACTGACAATACAAGCCTTAATCTCAGACGTGATTTATACTTCTGCGGTATCTCTCGTTTTTTCATAGAATTTCCTTTCTTAATCTCAATAAATATTTTGTGTGTATATTTAAATTATACGTTAATTATTATTGCAATTTACTTGACAAAGCAACGATTATAGTATATCATATAAGTATAAAATTTGCAACGGTTTGAAAGGAGAAAAACGTGAAAAAGCTAAAGAAATCATCGAACAAGCTTATATGCGGTGTATGTGCCGGATTTGCCGAGTACTTCGGAATTGACCCGACTGTTGTTCGTATTATATGGGCAATTCTAACATTTGCATTCGGTCTCAGTATATGGGCATATATAGTTGCCGCCCTTATCATGCCGAGAGACGACAGCATGACTCTCTAACACCACAAAAGGCTGTCACAAAACTCTTTGAGTTTTGTGACAGCCTCTTACACACCTATATTAAATTATTTTAATTTGAAAGATGTGCAGTCTGTACACTCAATCATTGTCGGATTTGATTCGTGTGTGCCGACCTTGATTGACGAAAGTGAACAGTAGTCCTCTGTACCGCAGTGGTTTTTGCACTGTGTTACAGAACATTCAATACTTTTATTAGCATTACAGTTGCAGCTCATTTGCATGACCTCCGTTTGTAGATTTTTAGGTCTGTGAGGCATTGCACAAAAACTTCGCAAGGTCTCATAGACGGTGCAATCGATTGACAATTATATTATTGCACAAAATCAGAAATATATACAAAAAAATTTAATCGGAAACGAGGAATCAAGCGTTGAACAAAATAAATTACCAAATAATATTAGACAATGAAATAAAAAAGGCTCAATCCGAGGGCAGACATCCGCGTGTATTGATGCAGGCCTGCTGCGCTCCGTGTTCAAGCTATGTTATGGAATATCTTTCTTCAATCTTTGATTTAACAATGTACTTCTATAACCCTAATATTTCTCCCCAAAGCGAATATGCATTCAGAGGAAATGAGCTTGAACGGCTTATCAGCACAATGCCGCTTGGCGGAGATGTTAAGCTTATTCGCGCCGAATATGAACCCGAAAAGTTTCGGGAAATAGCAAGGGGAATGGAGAACCTTCCGGAGGGCGGAGAACGCTGCTTTAAATGCTACAGGCTAAGACTTGAAAAGACGGCAGCATATGCAAAGGAAAACGGCTTTGATTATTTTTCGACCACGCTTTCAATAAGTCCGCACAAAAATGCCCAAAAGCTAAACGAAATCGGAAAGGAATTATCCGAAAAATATGATATTCCGTATTTATTTTCGGATTTCAAAAAAAAGGGCGGATATAAGCGTTCATGCACCCTTTCCACAGAATATAATTTATACCGTCAGAATTACTGCGGATGCGTTTATTCCAAAGCAGAGGCAGAACGCAGATGCGCCGAAAAGTCAATAAAAGAGAATTAAGGTAAAAATTCATAAAATATTCATTTTTTTAATACATCCTTTGGGAATTTTGAGTATTGAATTTTTTTCATATTTGTTGTAATATTATATTGATATTTTAGGGCATAGGTATATGCCCTATTTTGGTGCAAAAAAAAAGATTATAACAAAGGAGCAAAAAAATGTTAAACAAAAAAAGAGGTTGGCTTTCAACCCTAATTAACGGTATTCCTTCAGGTATACTATTATGTATCGGATGTGCCGTAAGTATGTCAGCGGAAACAAAGATAATCGGAGCTTTCCTGTTCAGCTTGGGACTCTTCATCATTATTCAATTCGGATTAGGACTTTTTACCGGAAAAGCAGGCTACATTGCCACTAACCCGCCGTCATATGTAGGTGAGGTGGCATTAACCATTTTAGGAAACATGATAGGAACAGCCTGCGGAGGTACGCTTCTTCACATAACACGCTTCGGAAATGTATTTGCCGACAAGGCAGCCGAAATAATGCTTGTTAAAATGAATGACAATCCGTTAAGTATGTTTGTACTTGCAATATTCTGCGGAATATTAATGTACTCTGCGGTTGAGGGAAGTAAGAGAGCCTCAAACAAGGGTGACTACATAGATGCTTTATTTGCAGCTGTATTCCCTGTTGTAGTGTTTATTATCTGTGGTTTCAACCACTGTATTGCTGATATGTCATACTTCTTTATAAGCGGCTGTGCAAACGCACACCTTGCTCCGCTGTATTTCTGCATGGCTATATTGGGAAATGCCTTGGGATGCAATGTTATTCCGCTATTTAAAAAAGCTATTGACAGATAAATACAAAAATAAAAAAACTCCGGAAACCGGAGTTTTTTATTTTTATAAGATTATATATAAACTTATTTTGCAGCATATGGCTGGAATCCGCTGTTCCATACAAATGTCTTTGCTGCTGCTGTATTTCCTGTTGTATCAACCGTTGACGGGTCAGCAACTGTCTCTGCTGCTACAGTTGTAAGTCTGCCGTCTTCACCGTATGCAGCTGTATACTTTGTCCATGTTTCCGGAATTGTTACAGTCGGGAGATACTTCTTCTCAAATGAGTTTGAAATCTGATATGCAACAATATTATCTACAGTCACTACTGAATGATTATTGGTCTTTGAATTTGAACCTGTAATCATCGGAAGATGTGTAACCTGTACTGATGTTGCACCTGTTCCAACCTTTTCTCCCTGAACTATCGGATTTTCATAATCTCCGTCAAGGTATACTCTATACTTGCCGTTTGAAACAGCTATTGATGCCACATGCCACTCATCAGCAGTTACGTCTATACCAATTGCTGTATCTCCGTTCTTGTAATTTTCAGAATCGCCTTCTGCTGTAAATACAGCGAGAATATCTCTTGCATTGTTATTTCCATCAAGATTCGTATCATTATCTATAAGATACATCTGTGCCTTGTCATCTGTTCCTGATGCTGACTTGCCAACCTTGAATGCAAATGCCATGATTGATGTTAAATCAGTGTTTTCCTCTATGCTAAGATTATTAGCTAATGCAATCTTTGCATTTCTGCCATTTGATGCAAACTTTCCGCTTGTGAGCTTAAGTACATTATCTCCGGCAATATTTTCAACAACTGTAACACCTGTTACATCGCTTCCCTCAGTACCCTTTGAACCAACAGTTAATGAAAGTCCTTCAATTCCTGTATACGGATCCTGTGCCTCAGCTTTCTGCGTAATACCCTCGCCAACTGTTGCCTTTTCAAAATTCTGCTCATATAAGCTTTCAGCTGTTGAATGAGCTGTTAATATCGGTGCTGCCTTTGCTGCCGGCTTAGCTGTCGGTGTCGGTGTCGGATCCTCTGAAGTTCCCGGAGTTACGTTCGGCATTTCTTCATCCGTTTCTTCCGGAAGATACTTCTTCTCGAATGATGACGATATAGTATATGCCATTACATTATCAATCATAGCTACGGATGAATTCGAACTCTTTCCATTTGTTGTTGTAAGCATCGGAAGGTGTGTTACCGATACTGCTGTTGAACCTGTATTAACCTTTGTACCCTGAACTATCGGGTTTTCATAATCTCCGTTAAGATATACTCTATACTTATCTGCCGAAACAGCTACTGCAAGTGTATTCCATGTATCTGCCTCTACATCAATTCCGATAGTAGTATCGCCATTCTTATAATTTGCACTGTTTCCGTCTGTTGTAATAACAGCAAGAATATCTCTTGCTACACTGTTTCCATCTACATTTGTGTCATTATCCAAAAGATAAAGCTGACCTACTCCGCCCTCTGAAAGGGGTGATAAATTAAATGAAAATGCCATTATAGCTGTATTTTCTGTTCCGGAAATATCTAAGTTATTAGCCAATGCAGCTTTTGCAGATCTTCCGTTTGATGCAAAGCTTCCGCCTACCATCTTAAGTACATTATCATTTTCTATATTCTCAGCAATCTTTGCTGATGTTGTATTATCAGAACCGCTCGCTCTGCTTCCTACCGTCAGCTTCATTCCCGAAATACCTTCATAAGGATCTACAGCCTCTGTTCCGAGTGTTACACCATCACCTGCACTATTTTCATTAAAATTCTGTGCATAAAGATTCTCTGCTGTGCTGTGTGCCTTAAATCCCTTTGCTGCTACCGGCTCAGGTGTTGCCTCTCCCGGCTTAGGTGTTGCATTATTATCCTCTGCCTCCGGAGGAATCGATGCCGCACCGTCAGCTGATGTATAAATAACAAGGTTGTCTATACCAAATGTTATATAGCCAAACGGATGACTTGCTGACTTTGACGGATCTGTTGGTGATACACCGCCTACTAAGCCGTTAAACGTTATATCATCAGCTGATGTATCTGAACCTGTAGCAACAGCTGTTTCCTTTCCATCAACATATACGCTTGTTCCCGATGTTGTTACAACTACCTTATATTTATGCCAGTTTCCGTCATTAAGTCCTGCTGTCTTTAAATTAACCATTGTTCCGCCGATTGAAAAGGCATCATCATAGCCTGTTCCGCCTTCGTTTGTTTCCTTCATATCGAAAGAAAGAACAACATCCTTGCCCGATTCGGCATTAACCGCATCAAAGCCGATATAGGCACCTCTTGATGAAGTAGAAAAACGTGAAACTGTTGTTTCAATATAGTTGTCCGAAGAACCCTCTTCCCTCGGCTGTGACTTGTAGTATGATGAGTCGTCAGCTCTGTTAGTTGTATACAATGTAGCATTTCCAAGGCTGTATGTACTGCGTGCTGTTGCCGTACCGTCAACCAATACCTGACCAATTCCCTCCGGACTTGTCTGATGAGTTACAGTATTCTCGTACTTATTAAAGTTGTCCGAGAAGATAACAGTATCACCGTCTGATGCAAATGCTGCAATTGATGATAATGCAGTGAATGAAGATGCTGCAAGAGCTGCCGCACTCATTAAAGAAATAAACTTTTTACTGTTCATTGTTTTTACTCTCCCTTTCTATAAATTGACCTCAACACCTATCATATTTATAATGCTGCTGTCCGCTTTCAGCCTTTAATATGAACTGATTTATACAGCTTCCCCATAAAAATCACTTTATCGGTATTTTAGCCAAATCCCATACATTCCGCATGGTATACTCTATATATATTTTAACACAATAACGAGAATTTAACAAGGGGTTACTGAATTTTTGTTTTCGTTATTTTTACCAAAATATAATCTTTGTTTTTGTGCATTTCATACAAGAGACTATTTTATATGTCACTTTCATTGTAAATATTTTAATTAATTTCATTGGTTCTGTTTGGGTTTATTTATGTTTTTCCTGTACTTACTTTTTTTATCAAAGAAATATTTGCTGTAAAAAATTTTCTTATTGCAATTTCACAGAATTTATGGTATTATATAAATATATAAAACAAAGAAGGTGATTCCTATGGAATACAGTAAAAAGAACATGAATAAAAAATACCTTGAGTACATAAAAAACTTTCGTATGATAGATGATGATTTTATGAAACAGGTATTTGAGGACAAGGAATCGGCACAGGAACTTTTGAGAATTATTACAGGTAATCCAAAGCTTAAACTTATAAAAAACAAGACGGAGTACGTTATAAATAATCTTGTCGGTAAAGGTATAAGACCCGATGTATATTCGGAGGATACCGAAAACAGGTTGTACGATACGGAAATACAGCGTGCCAAAATAGGTGCAAGCAGAAAACGGGCAAGATTTAACAGCAGTATGTTAGATGCGACAGTAAGAAGTCCGGGTAAATACTTTGAAAATCTGCCGGAAACCTACGTTATCTTCATAACCGAAACTGATGTGATAGGAAAAGGAAAAAGCATATACCACATAGACCGTACAATTGCGGAAACGGGAGAAATGTTTAATGACGGAGAGCATATAATATATGTCAACGCATCAACAACAGAGGAATCTGCAATAGGTGATTTAATGCGTGATTTTTTTCAAACAGAGGCAGAAAAAATAAAGAACCCCATTTTATCCGACAGAGTGAAATTCCTAAAGGAAACTGAGAAAGGAGTGTCGAAAATGTGTAAAGCAATGGAAGAATTACGAGCAGAGGCTGAAATGATAGGTGAAGTTCGCGGGGAAGCTCGCGGGGAAGCTCGCGGAATAAGAATCGGAAGAAAAGACGAACGTATACGCTCGGCAAAGGCAGCTGCAAGAACCTTGCGTGAAGCGGGAATAAGTGAAGACATTATTCACACAACGGTCGCAAGGATTTTAAAGAAAGCCGCTTAGTGCATAAACACAAGGTTCAGATGGGGCTGCAGCAAAACTTTTCGAGTCTTGCAACAGCCTCATTAAATTTATTTGTCAAACTGTTTCCAAATTCTTTCGGCAATTATCTTTGCAGCTCTTCTTGGAACGGCGGTATTATCAAATGCCCCGAATGATGCTCTTACCGCACCGCCGTTTGCTGTTCCCAATGCCAGATGTGCTGCCGCCGCACAATGATAACCCGAACGCACCGATATTCTGTCTTCCGTAAGTTCCTGTACTTCATCACTTGAAAAACCCTTTATATTAAATGTGCAAATTCCGGTCTTATTTCCCGAACCGTAAATCTTCACTCTATCCCCCAATTCTTCTTTTAGCGTCCTTTCAAATATTTCCGACGCAAGTCTTTCTTTTCTGTATATATCTTCTCGATTCTTCAAAATATATTCCGCCGCCGCTCCCATCGCCGCTATCGCCGGAGTATTAAGTGTTCCCGGATGCAGCATATCCGGCATAATATGCGGCATTTCCATACTGTCCGATAAACTCCCCGTTCCTCCTGTTATTATAGGGCTGAGTGTTTCAATATTTTTTACATACAAACCTCCAGTCCCAAGCGGAGCCATCAGTCCCTTATGTCCCGGAAAGGCTATGAAATCAGCATTTATTTTACTGTTATCCACATCTATACAGCCGACACTTTGAGATGCATCCAGCAAAAATAACGCTCCGTTCTCATGGGCAAGCTTTGAAATTTCCTCCACCGGTTCTATTGTTCCGCATACATTCGACGCATGAGTACATATTACAAGCTTTGTATCTTTTTTTATTTTTCTCCTAAAGCTGCCCGCACTTACGAATCCATCCGAATTTGCAGCAGCAATACTGTAATTCCCCAGACCATGAACCGGACGCATTACACTGTTATGCTCCATTTGCGACACAACAATATGCCCTCTTTCCGTTCCCAAAATTACGGAATTCAACGCATAGGTCGCATTAGGCATAAAAGCAATATTCTGAGAATTCGGAACATTTAAAAGTTTTGCAAGATATTCCTGTGTTCTTACTACTGTTTCCGATGCATACAAACTTCCTTTATTTGTTCCTCTCCCGGCATTGTAGCTTTTAAATACCGTTTCTTTAAACAGTGTTAAATATACGGAGAGCGGTTTTCTAAGCGTAGTTGCCGCATTATCCAGGTAGAGCATAGAATTCATCCCCCTCACGCATATATATCCCTTTCACCGGTATATCCTTTTCGGCACAGAAGGGGCGGATGAAATCACGCAGTCTGTCATCTGCACGAACGGAATACGAGCAGCCGCCGTTCTTTATCTTTGCCGGAGTATGCACCACCTCCGCCGGATGACCGGCAGCACTTTCAAGCACACGCTTCAGCCGAACAGCGGACGTAACGGAACCTGTTACAATATACATTTGTCTTCCTCCCTTCAAAATTTCTATGTATTCCGAAATTAAAGTGCCGGCTGCAATATACCCCCGCACCGCTTTCATATTAATATATAATATGCTTGGAATTCCAAAACTGTTCGTTCATCGTATCTAAATACAATATTCACCCTATATTCACACATTAACCAATACATTTCCCCTATATTCCTCAAAAACTGTCATTATTAAAGCTTGAATATGACATAAATCAATGTTATAATATTAATACAATAAAATATATAATGTATAATGGGAGGTTTATGTGCTTATGGAACAACATAAAGAAAACAAAATGGGTGTAATGCCCGTAAACAAGCTGCTTATTTCAATGTCACTTCCTATGATGATTTCAATGCTGGTTCAGGCATTATACAACATAGTTGACAGTATTTTTGTTGCACAGCTTTCAGAAGATGCCCTAACCGCCGTTTCGCTTGCATTCCCTATGCAGACGCTGATGATTGCTTCCGCAACGGGAACGGGTGTTGGAGTTAATGCACTTCTTTCACGTTCACTCGGTCAAAAAGATTTTAAAACAGTTAATAAGGCCGCAACCAACGGTATTTTCCTTTGGGGCTGCTGGTATATTGTATTTTTGATTGTCGGACTTACTCTTGTCCGTCCATTCTACAATATGCAGTCATCAC
>USPO01000051.1 GCA_900556575.1 uncultured Eubacteriales bacterium | reverse complement strand
TCCAGCTTGCCGGAGATCAGCGTCTCGCCCCAGTGCAGTCATCACCGGAAAACATAACCGAATTGGGTGTTCAGTATCTTACATTAATTCTTTCCTGCTCGTTCGGTATATTCATGCAGATGGCATTTGAAAGAATATTACAGGCAACAGGAAGAACTGTATGTACTATGATTACTCAAATGACCGGTGCAATAATTAATATAATAATGGATCCAATCTTAATATTCGGTCTTTTGGGCGCTCCTAAGTTAGGTGTCCAGGGTGCCGCATTGGCTACCGTATTCGGTCAGATTACCGCCGGAGTAATAGCGCTTATCATGAACCTGAAACTCAACCATGATGTACATATATCTTTCAAGGGATTTCGTCCAAATCTGAGAACAATAAAAACCATACTTGAGGTCGGTATTCCTTCAATGATTGTACAGGCAATAGGTTCTGTTATGACGGTCGGAATGAATAAGATACTTATTACATTCTCTTCAACAGCCGTTGCGGTATTCGGTGTATACTTCAAGCTTAACAGCTTTATATTTATGCCGATATTTGGTCTGAACAACGGTATGGTTCCTATTATTGCCTATAACTACGGAGCCCAGCACCGTGACAGACTTTTGAAAACAATAAAATACAGTGTTATGTACGCGGTCGGTCTTATGTTTATAGGTATTGCGATATTTGAACTTATACCGGACAAGCTGCTCCTGCTCTTTAACGCCTCGGAGCATATGCTTGAAATCGGTGTTCCGGCTTTGAGAGTAATATGTCTAAGCTTCAGCTTTGCCGGAGTTTGTATCGTTCTCGGTTCTGTATTCCAGGCACTCGGAAACGGTGTATTCAGTATGATTGTATCATTTACAAGACAGCTTGTAATTCTCCTGCCTGCGGCTTATTTACTATCGCTCACGGGAAACATTCACAACGTCTGGTGGTCATTCAACATTGCAGAGATTGTTTCTCTTGCAACTACATTGCTCTTCTTTAGATATATGTATAAGAAAGTTATTTCTCACATAGGAAACAAATAAATCAAACGGGAGGGCTGCGAAAGCAGTTACCTCCTTTATTTTTTACTTGACAAACACAGCAAAATGGGTTATAATAGACTTCGTGAGTAAGTCAGACGGTTGCGTGGCTTATGCTATGAGGAAAGTCCGGGCTTCACAGGGCAGGATACCGGCTAACGGCCGGCGGAGGCGACTCCAGGGACAGTGCAACAGAAAATAAACGCCGCCTTACAGCGGTAAGTGTGGAAATGTGAGGTAAGAGCTCACAGGGAAGATGGTAACTGAATTCCCGTGTAAACCCTATCCGAAGCAACTTTGGAGCAATTAAGGCTGCCCGCCGCTGCTCCTTGCAAGGCTAAAGACTGCCGGTAACGGCAGTATTAGATAGATAATCGTCTGATACAGAACCCGGCTTACAGACTTGCTCACTTATTTGGATTAAAAGAGGCTGCTGCGAAACAGTATTTCACAGCAGCCTCGTTTTTTATTTTACATCAACATCTTCTCCGGCGAGAATTTTGTTCATTGTTCTTGCGGCACACATCTTTCCGCACATTGAACAGGTATGCTTTTCTTCCGGCGGAAGTTCATTATAATATCTCATCGGCTTTTCTTTGTCGATTGCATATTCAAACATTTCTTCCCAGCAAACTCTTCTTCTTGCGTCACTCATCTTATTGTCAATATCTCTTGCATTAGGTATTCCCTTTGCAATATCTCCGGCATGAGCCGCAATCTTTGCCGCTACTATTCCTTCCTTTACATCATCCGCATTGGGAAGTCTTAAATGCTCTGCCGGTGTTACATAGCAGAGGAAATCTGCTCCGTTTGCCGCAGCGATTGCTCCGCCTATCGCTGATGTAATATGGTCATAGCCCGGTGCAATATCTGTTACAAGCGGACCTAAAACATAGAACGGTGCATTATGGCAAAGCCTCTTTTCAAGCTTCATATTTGCTGCAATCTCATCAATTGCCATATGTCCCGGTCCTTCAATCATAACCTGAACATTCTTTTCCCACGCTCTCTTTGTAAGTATTCCAAGCTCTACAAGCTCTGTAATCTGCGATGCATCCGTTGCATCATGAGTCGAACCCGGACGGCACGCATCTCCCAAGCTTATTGTTACGTCATACTTTGCCAAAATATCGAGTACATCATCATAATATTCATACCATGGATTTTCGTTTCCTGTCATTTCCATCCATGCATAGATAAGCGAACCGCCTCTTGAAACTATATTTGTAAGTCTGCCGCCGCTTTCCTTGAATATTGACGCTGTACGGTGGTTAATTCCCGCATGGATTGTCATAAAGTCCACACCCTCTTTTGCGTGTGCCTCTATAACCTCCAAAAACTCCTGTGCTGTAATATCCTTTAATTCTTTATCAAGGTATCCTACCGCATCATACATAGGAACCGTACCTATCATTGCCGGACAGGTATCGATAACCTTCTGACGAAATTCATGCGTCTTACCGTAGCAGCTGAGATCCATAATAGCCTCTGCCTTCATCTTAACCGCCATATTAACCTTTTCCATTTCAACACTGTAATCCGTACAGTCCTTTGAAATTCCGAGGTTTACATTAATCTTGGTTTTTAAACCCTCGCCCACACCTTCGGGACTTATACACTTATGATTTTTATTACACGGGATAGCAACCGAACCGCGTGCAACTCTTTCACGCAGAACTTCAGGACTAATATTTTCCTTTTCGGCAACAATCTTCATTTCCGGTGTGATGATGCCCTTTTTAGCGGCATCCATCTGTGTCGTATATTCCATATTATCTTCCTTTCTTTATTAGGGGCAGCCTAAAAAACTCTCCGTCCCAAAACATGAGAGGAGAGTCAAAAATCCTTAAACCATATGTATACACCGATACATTATACCTTCAATGTGCCGCATTACCGCCACAATTAATGGGTCGAAGTATGACTTCCTCTCAGCAAATAAGCTCCCCGTTTATTTTGTTGTTGTATCCATTATAGCATATATTTATACCATTGTCAATGATATTTATTAATTTGATAAATCCACCACCGTTAAAAAATTCCCACATACAGAGACTGAATTTTTTTGCAGAGCAGCCGCAAATTACGGCTGCTTTATATTCTTTAAATACTCACTCGGTGATACCCCTGCCCTATCCTTGAAAAATTTCGAGAAATGCTGATGCGATTTGAAACAGCACGAATTAAGTATCCACGGAATCGAATATCCCGTTTCAAGAAGCATCTTTGCTTTCTTAAACCGCCTGTCCCACAGATCCGCAATCGGCGTTTTTCCGTATACTTTTAAATATTGTCTTTGAAATGTGCTTACACTCATATTGGCACTCTTTGCAAGCTTTTCTACCGTCCACGGTATTGCAAGCGATGTCATCATTGTATTATGTACATTCTGCAGTTCATCACTTTTATTAAATCTGTATCTTTTCTGCACATTATGTACCTCGTCATGAATAAACATTATTATAAGCATTAAATATAAATCCTGCTCCGCCTGACTTAAATCGGACTCGGATATTTGCTTACTTTCCATCATAAACAGCAGCTGCTCAAATTCCACTTTATTTGAAATTTCTATCGGTGTCATATACGGTATGTCCATTATCCTCATAAAATTTTCGTTCGCATCAAATATACACGCAGTATGAGTGAACTGCTTTACATCATAATCAAAATACATCCGCCTGTTCGGAGGAACTATATAGAAAGTTTCTTTCGATGCCGTAACCTCATTTCCGTCAATATCGAGTACTCTTGCATCCTCTCCGAAATACTCAAAATACCACTCCGAACAGCCGTCAGGATATTCTGTAAATTGCTGATTTTCCAGCTTGTTATAAAAATACGCCTTTTTCTTAATTCTCATTCTGTCAGCCGCCTTTCTATATTCTTAAATACAATTTTACCATATTAACCGCAAAATATCAATATGTTTATAAAAATATTATTTAGTTAATTTAAAATTTCAAAATTAAGTTTCTTTATTGTAAAAATAATCGGTTTATGCTAAAATAGATTTAAAAGATAAACTAACTTTAAAGCCTAAAAAATACATATTTATTTTTATAAAGGAGGATTTATAACATGAAAAAATACATATGCGCTGCAATATGCGTTTCTTTACTTTCGGGCATGGCTATACCTGCATTTGCTCAGTATAACTCGGCTTCAGAAGCTACCGCGGCTGTATATAACGACAAGCAAAATGATGTGTTTCAATACCATTTTGCCGGCGGTACAGACGATTTTAACAATGGAATAAGTGATTCCGGAAAAAAATATGATACTTATTTATGGGTTCCGAATAACATTGCTCCCGGTGAGTTAAAGGGACTTGTGGCAATAAAGGCAAATCTTATAGAAGTTCCTTTTGTTGAATCTCAAAAACTCCGTGATGCACTTTCGGAAAAAGGGTTCGGCATCCTCTGGCTTGTATTCCAAAAAGATAATGCAAGATACAATACTACCTTCTCAAACTTTAACACCCGTTTGGACTACAAGGGCAGTACTCTATATACCGATACGGATACGATAAATAACAATCCCGTATTCACAACAGACAATAAAGATGCTGCGGATATTATGAATGATATTCTAAAAGGCATTGCTGCAAAATCCGGTTACAGTGAAATTGCGGACAAAACTCCGCTCATAACAATCGGACACAGTGCGGCATCACCTTTCGGATACCGCAGCGGTAACTGGAATCCCGACAGAATAATTGCACAGGTTCAGATGAAAAACGGAATGGGCGGTCCTATATATCAGAATACAAAGGGTGAAGTTCCCGGTATTCCGTCCCTTCAATATGCCGCTCAATATACGGAACACGCATTGGGTGCAGACCGTGACCGTTCTGTTCGTGATGCACGCTGGCATATTTCAAATCAGAGAAAAGATACAAACCATCTTGTGTCCCATATAATCGAATGGGGCAGCGGTCATTATGACTGGTCGGCAAACGCTACCGATATGATGATTAAATACATTAGCAAAGCAATAGATTACAGACTGCCGGATAACTACAATGAAACAGGCAAATTAAATGATCTGACATCTTCGGGATACCTCATGAAACCGTTTGAGAAAAATTCGGACGGAACCGAGCATGAGGCAGGCTATTATCAAAACCATTTATGGCTTTCTTCGGGTGAAAACAACAGCACCGCATCAGAGAGTGAAAAGAAGTCATCTTTCTGGTTCTTTGACAAGGAATTTGCGGATGAAGTGAACAGCTTTACAAGCCGATTAATTCCGCCGTCACCCGACTCAAAAGGGACAGGAATTGCAGGCAATACATACAGTGATATTGAACCGTTTATGCTTATGAAAAATCCGTCATCGGCATCAAGTGACAGCAATACAATTACACCGTTCTTATCATTTAACGGTGGTATGTCACGCTACGGAAGCAACAGATTTGTTAATTACAGCAACCTTACATACCCTGATGCGGATAAGTCAAACCCCGCCAATCTCGGAGGATACGGAGATGTAACGGTAGACAACTACTACATGAACAAGATCCCGTCCAAGCTGTCAACCGCAGCTTATGACGGTGCCGGAAACGATGCCTTTGTTCCGAGTAATACAGAGGCGGTATTTATGCCTCTCATGGCACCTTATGAGGTTGTTAGCAGCAATTCTCTCGATATTTCAGGCATGACAAAATCGGGTTATGAATCGGAAAACACTGCGGCAGCTTCAAGAACAACGCTGAGATTTCATAATAACAGAGTATACTATCGTTCGGGCTGTGCCGCAACAAATGAATTCGGCAGTTCACAGGACAGCTACGGCATGATTGTGTCCCCCGAAGTATCCGAAAACGGAATTGTTACATCGGGATTTAAGGCAACAGGCGCGCAGATGAATGTCCCTTATGTAAATAACCGTTCAGCACAGACACTCACACTGAATACCATTCCGAATATTAATATTACAGATGTCAATTCGTCAACAACCTTCGGTATTTCCTATACCTCATCAGACAGCGACCTTCAAAAGTACACAGACGTATTTGTTGAATACGGTCCTGCCGAGGCAATCCGAACAGTAAATGACGACGGCTCATATTCGTGGAATATAGAGATATTAAAAGATGAAATCCCGAAAAATGTGTCCTACCCTATCGAGGTTTCTGTTGTAGCCTCTAACTTAGGTAAATGGGAAAAGGTAAACGGTGCATCTGCACAGACAAGCTTCTACATAACCGACAGGGACACAAAAAGCGGAGTTGAACTTGATGGAGTATCACAAGACAATTATGACGCTGCAATGAACAATGCCAAGGACGGTACTCCGCATAATGTTACAGTCTATTCGGACTCGGAAACAGCTGTACGTCACAACTTCGAGTCAAATGAAAGTATCAGCATCTCAAACGGTGATTTCGCATCATCTGTCAAACAGACAAGCAATAACATGATGCTATTGACCAAATCCGGCGGAAATCCTCAGATTACCCTCGGAAAGCCGGAACTTTCGGCAACAGATACAAAGACGGCTCTAAGCTTTGATATGAATAACAAGAGCCGATTTGCAGAGCTTAACTCCGGTACTATGAGCTTATATAACGGTACGGTAATTAAAAACGGTTCTGCCGCAAGAGGTGCCGGAATTGATGTTAAGACAGGCTCTTCATTATATATTCACGGAGGAATTATTACCGGAAACACCGCTAAGGCAACAGATAACAAACCTCTCGGAGGCGGCGGTATTTCAATTGTAGGTTACGGAAAGGCGGTAATGGACGGCGGAATTATTACAGGAAATACTTCGTCCGACAGCTGCGGCGGCGGTGTTTCCGTCATGGAAAACGGAAGTTTTGAAATGACAGGCGGTACAATAAGCGGAAATACCGGTTATGATGTATATGTAAACAACAATAACTTTAAGATGAGCGGTTCCGCCTATGCCGGAAATGTATTTCTTAACGGAAAAACAATAAACGTAAATGCACCGTTCACCACATCGGGAAGTCATGCTGAAATAACACCTGCCTCGTACACTGAGGGAACATCAATCGCAGTATATGCCGACGGAGTATCTCCATCAACTTCTGACTTTACAATCACTCCGAACGGCGACGAAAGCTGGTACACATATATTGACGGACAGGAATTAAAGCTTACAACGCAAAAGCCGTATACTATTACATCTGAAAATGTAACTGTGCAGAAAGAGGCATCTTCGGGTGAAACAGTTAAGGTAACATTGCCGAGTAATTATGTCCCCAATTCACTCGTTATCAGCGGTTTAAATCCTTCCGAATTTACAAAACTTTCGGATAACGAGTACAGCTTTACAATGCCGTCAAAAGATACCGCTGTATCTTGCCTTGTTAACAATGACAGCAATAAAGAAATTATAGTAGGCACACCAACTTCATATTACGTTAAGCAAGACAATCCAATGGATATTACGTTTGATGTCCCCTCTCCCGCTAACGGATATATATATTCAAGCGGTGATATTAACGTTCCGGTAAGAGCCGGCGGATATAATTCATCTGGTATGAGTGCGGTTATGAACGATGAAAGCTATAATATTTCAAATGGCGATATTTCCGGAACCGGAACAAATATCAAAGAAGGAATAAACACATTAACACTCAGCAGCACAAATTCAAACGGTGTGGATTATTACAGTTATATAGGCGGCTGGAACGGTACAAGATACGATTATCCGACAACGGCATCAAACCTGCCGACGCTGACGCTTACAAAAACACTGTATGTGCAGGCTTCAAAAATTGTTGCCGAAAATGTTTCCTCTGCAGCCGTAAACAGTGACGCTGTCGGCTGGTATATAGAAAATCTGCCCGTATACGGAAGTCTTAACAAGCTTAAATGGGAACTTACATTTACAGACGGCAATGCCGCCCAAAAATCCGCAGAACTGCCGAGCATAACCGGAAATTGTGAAGTATCCTTCGGTATAATACTCCACGGTCAGCTCGGAGACTATACCACAGCGGACATTGACAGAGTGAATATCACCGAATAATTGAAAGGAGCGATTATTGTATGAGATACGAACAGCCAAAAATAATAGTTAAAACATTCTCCGCACGTTTGGAAGCCGCAGACTTAAGCAACGGAATAAATATGACTCAGCAGGCACTTGAAAACAAAAACATCACTAATATAGAGACCGCTTCCCTATCGGATTTTACGGTTATACAAAAGGCTAAGAGCCTTAAATATTGAACATCTGACTCTTTTAGTAAGGAGCTGCCGGAAAACAAATTTTTTCGGCGGCTTCTTTTTTTCTGTTGCAAAACGGATAAAAATGTGTTATTATAATTACATCAAAAGCTTTATATTTAATTTTGAAAGGAATACCGCTATGATATTTATAAAAAATATTCGTGCCGTTGATCCTGTTTCGGGAACCGATTCTATATCGGACATACTTATTGACGGTGATAAAATTATTAAATCGGGAGTTAATCTCCCCTGCCCCAACGGCTGTGCCGTTATTGACGGCACAGGTCTTACAGCTGCACCGGGACTTGTTGACTCTCATGTGCATTTCCGTGTCCCC
>USPO01000050.1 GCA_900556575.1 uncultured Eubacteriales bacterium | reverse complement strand
CTTTTTACCTGAAGAAGTCCGAGTCTGACAGTAAGGAAAAGACCTCCCGCCATAATTAATACCATTAGCGGCACACCCCATATGAATGTGTCGACCTTGTCAAGAATGTTGTTAAACATTGCCCACATTGTTTTAATGTCCTTTCTTTTGAAAATATGAAAATAAAAAATCCGAAGCATTTTTATGCTCCGGATTTGAATATACAAAATTAATAGGTATGATAAACATAGATACAAATATTCATATAATCTCTGTCCTTTTGCCTGAGAGATTGAGCTAACTTATAGGCAGCTGTATAAAATATACGGCTGTAGTTAAGCCTTGCACCTTCGGCAGCCTCAAACATATTATAATGTTTAGACATTCTCCAGAGCCACAATCCGCTGACAGTCACGCTGCAAACGCTTCTGAAAGCTTCATACGTCTTCGATATTTTAGATGTTGATTATATTGTATCACAAAATATAAAAAAATCAAGTATATTTTAAATATTTTGTCGAAAAAATGAATTATTTATGAATTATGTATAAAAAATGTGTATATCAATTTAATAATCTTGTAAAATATGATTTAACAAGATAAAGCATAAAAGGATATGAGGTTAAATTTATCTGAAAATGTTTAAAGTGAATAAAAAAAAATGCTTAAATCAAAGTATTTTGTATATAAATAAAATGCAGAAAGGCTTGACTTTTGATATTGAATATGGTATAATAATTTTCGTTGAAAATCCGTAGACAGCAGGCAGCGTGAGATAAATAAAAACGCAGAAGTCCGGCCGAGGAAGTTAGTAATAGTTTTGATTGTTACGAACCCTCTGTGTCTATCGCAGGAGGGTGTTTTTATTGCAAAACATTACTTTTGAAGACTTTGGGATTTTCAAAGGTAATATTTTGTAGGAGGTGAAATATCAAATGCCAAGCGCAAAGGTTTTAGAAGCAAAGAAAGCACAGGTTGCTGAGGTTGCTGAAGTTTTAAAGGCAGCTCAGACAGGTGTGCTCGTTGACTACAGAGGCTTAACTGTTGAGGAGGATACAGATCTTCGTAACAAGTTAAGAGAAGCAGGCTGTAAGTATTTCGTTATTAAGAATACTTTATTAAAGCTCGCTACTAAGGAAGTAGGTCTTGAAGGTCTTGATGAGGTTCTTCACGGACCGACAGCAATCGCTGTATCAGATACTGACCCGGTATCACCGGCTAAGGTTGTTGCAGAGTTTGCAAAGACAAATGATAAGTTAGAATTGAAGTCAGGCTTTATGGATGGTGCTGTAATGTCATTAGACGAAGTTAAGACATTAGCTGCAACACCGAACATGGAGACACTCATCGCAAAGATGATGGGAAGCTTGAATGCTCCGATTTCAAACCTCGTTCGTTTACTCGACACAATCGCTCAGGGCGAGGACGAGATTGCAGATCTTATCGCAAAGAAGGCTGCATCAGCAGAGGTTCCGGCAGAGGAAGCTCCGGCAGCAGAATAATTCTTATAAAGAATTATTTAATGGTTTATTTATTAAAATTGAAATTATCTTATATTATAGGAGGAAAATACAATGGCAGATTTAAATGCAATTCTTGATTCAATCAAGGAATTAAAGTTATTAGAAGTTGCTGAGTTAGTAAAGATGATGGAAGAGGAGTTCGGCGTATCAGCAGCAGCTCCGGTTATGGTAGCAGCAGCAGGCGATGGCGCAGGTGCAGCAGCAGAGAAGACAGAGTTTGACGTAATCTTAGCTGATGCAGGTGCTAAGAAGCTCGGCGTTATCAAGGTTGTTCGTGGTATCACAGGCTTAGGCTTAAAGGAAGCTAAGGCTCTTGTTGACGAGTGCCCGAAGCCGATCAAGGAAGCTGTTTCAAAGGACGAGGCTGAAAAGATTAAGGCTGAGTTAGAAGAAGCAGGCGCTAAGGTTGAATTAAAGTAATTTTACTCTGATTTTTGTGCCGGACAGGAGAATTAAATGACTATAGATGTATCATCAATCCTTAAGGAATTGGGCGGAAAAATAGATGTAGCCGGTGAGGTTAATGTGTCTGATATTGAATTTAACGGTGAGAAGTATACTTTCGATGCTCCGTTAAAGGTCAAGGGCGTTGTTTCAAACAACGGTAAGGCGCTTGTCTTAACGGCTGATGTTGAGGCTGAAATGGGTACACAATGTGCCAGATGCCTCGATGACATAATTGTTGATGCCGGATTTTCTATTGAGGAAAGCTTTGTGCAGTCAGATGAGAATTCGGAGAAGGATGAAGATATCATTTACTTTGATGGATACACAATAGATATTGACGATGTTGTTGAGTCTAATCTCATAATGAACATAAAGGGAAAGTATCTTTGTGACGATGATTGTTTGGGTTTATGTCCGCAGTGCGGTCAAAATCTGAATGACGGTGAATGTGACTGTAATAAAGAATTTATAGACCCAAGATGGGCCGGTTTGGCAGACTTAATGAAGAACGATTAATTAGAGTGATTTTATGGAGGTGTAACAAATGGCAGTACCTAAGAATAAAGTATCGAAAGCCAGAAGAAACAGTAGACGTGCTAACTGGAAGCTTACTGCACCGAATATGGTAGAGTGCCCACAGTGTCACGAGTTCAAGATGCCTCATAAAGTTTGTAAAGCCTGCGGTTATTACAACGGCAAGGAAATTATCAAGGTTGAGGATTAATTCGGCTTGAATATACAGTCCCTGGAGAGTAATTCTTCAGGGACTTTTTAGATTTAAAATAGGCTATTATGAAAAAGATTTCATAATAGCCATAAATATATTACTTTTTTAACTGTTTTGCACGCTTGAGCAGATATTCTCTTGTATTAAGAGAGGGGTTGTTTATAACGTCATCCATCAGAGTACGCATTATTTCATTTGTTTCACGTCCGGTGCGTATACCGTATTTTTGTAAATCACGGCTGTTTACCATTAGCTGTGAGTAGCAGTATGGTTCTTTGTTTTCAAGAATTGTTTTGGAAATTTTAACAGCGGTATTAATACGGCGGTACTTCTCAGGAAAATATTTCGGTTTTTTTGCCATGTTGTCTGCCATTTGCAAGGTCATAAGCTTTTCAAAAAGCTCTCCGCCGGTTCTGCACATCATCTTTTTAACAGCTGTGGGAGTTGGGTCGACACGTACATCATGATTTTCTATGAGAATGAGAATTTCATGCATTAAATCCTTATCCATTCCGAAACGGTGCAGTATGTCATCGGCAATTAAACGGCTTTCATGATGGTGACCATAAAAGTGGATAATTCCGTTATTATCTGTACTTGAACAGCATGGTTTTCCCACATCATGAAGAAGAGCCGCCCATCTTAGTGTATAATCACGCGGAGTATTCATCACAGCGTGGATAATATGGTCTCCGACATCATATATATGATACTTATTTTTCTGCGGTTCACCGAAACAGCGTTCAAGCTGTGGAATTACGTATTTTAATATACCAAGCTCATGCAGCATTTTTATGTATTCAGGGTGTTGTGTCATAAGTATTCTGTCAAGCTCTCCGGCAACTTTATGCGGATGTTCGCCCAATATCCTTGCGGCATTCCTGCGGATAATATTTTCTGTTAGAGTATCAAGTGTAAATTCAAGTTCTGCACACATACGAACAGCCTTTAACATAATCAATGGATTTTCATATATACAGCTGTCGTCATTATTTAAAAATCGAATTTTTTTCTCTCTTATATCATTTTCAGCACCATATTTATCATAGAGACCTGTTATATCAGAATAAGCGGCAGAATTTACCGTGAAGTCCTGTACAGAACATATGTCACTTATGTCACTTAAAGTAGATATAAATACAAATTCACAGCCGTGAACGTTAGAGCGGTATTTTCCGCGTATATTTGAACCGGGAAACATACGCTTAATAAGTGAGATCGGAAGAGGAGTTACGAAGCGGCAGCGCTTTGGACTGTTATGCATAAGAATTTCACGTACAGCTTTTCCGTAAATATATGTGTTGCTGTCCGATATGGTATTAAGTGCTTTTGAAATATCAGCCGGTATATTCATGCTTTGCAGCTCCCTTCTTTGTAAATATATCTTTAATTATAATATGAAAATTTGTATGTGTCAAGTGATGTAAGAAAAATTGATAAAATAATAATACAGAATAAGGGACCTCTAATAAGAGATCCCTGTAAACATTTATACAATTGTCCAGCTGCTGCTCTGTTCCTGAAGTTTAGACATATGTGCATATGTACCGCCCTTCTTCAAAAGCTCCTGCGGAGTTCCCTGTTCTTTTACAATGCCGTCTGAGAGAACAACTATTTTATCCGCACCGCTTACCGTTCTCATTCTGTGAGCAATAACCATAACTGTTTTATTTTCGATAAGTCTTGAAAGTGCAGATTGTATCAGCGTTTCGTTTTCTGTATCGAGCGAGGCGGTTGCCTCGTCAAGCAATATGATAGGTGAGTCCTTAAGGAATGCTCTTGCGATAGAAATTCTCTGACGCTCACCTCCCGAAAGAGTACAGCCGTTTTCACCGATCATGCTGTTGTATCCGTCCGGAAGCTTGTCGGCAAATTCATCACAATTTGCAAGCTTTGCGGCGGCAAGAACTTCTTCGTCCGAGGCATTCTTTTTACCGATTCGTATGTTTTCCATTATTGTGTTATTAAATAATGTGACATCCTGGAACACTATTGAATACAATGAAAGAAGTGTTTCGGGGTCAATTTTTGAAATATCTTCACCGCCGACAGTAATTTTACCTTTGTTTAAATCCCAAAAACGAGCGGCAAGACGTGAAACCGTTGTTTTTCCGCCACCGGAAGGACCTACAAGAGCCGTAACCTCGCCTTGCTTTGCACAAAAGCTCACATCCTTCAATATTGTTTCATCGTTGTTATAAGCGAATCCTACATGGTCAAATTCAATATCATATCCGCTGCAATTTATACTGTCTTTTCCGGATTGAACAGGGTGGTCAAGTATCTCGTTCATTCTGTCAATATTTGTGCGGGTTGAAATTATAGCCGCAAGGTTTTGCAGTGCTCCGTCAAGCGGTTCATAAATTCTCGATGCCGCAAGCAGGAACATAAAGAAAACGGGAACCGATAATGTACCCTGTACAAGGAAAATTGAGCCGACAAGTGCCGTAGAGGCGATTCCAAGCTTTAATATTAATCCGGCGCTTACAACGAATGCGGCAGTTCCGAATTCGGAAGCTATCTGACGCTTTTCAAGAGAATTTATTTTTACATTCAGCCTGTCAAGATAGTCGGATTCGGCATTGTTGGACCTTAAATCTTTTAAAGTTTCAATACACTCCTGAACTCCGTTTTCAAGGTCAATTGCGGCGGACATCTTTTTCTTGCTGAAATGTTTTTGTATTTTTGAAGAAAAGCCCACTATTGCAAAAGCAATCGGAAGTACCCAAATTTCGGATAATGCCATTCTCCAATCGATGACAAAAAGACCTATCGCAATAAGAATCGTTGAGATTATAGAGCCGGCAAGCTCCGGTATAAAATGAGAAAATACGGTTTCCAATGAGGCACAGTCATTCATTATAGAGCTTGATAAATCCGCAAGGTCCTTTTTACCAAAAAATGATAAAGGTATTTTTCTCAGCTTTTCAGCCAATGAAATTCGTCTTACACCGCTTTCAACATAGGTAGCAAGGAATGTACCGTTATATTGAAACCACGTTGCGATAAATGTAAATGCAAGGCATAAAACACATCCTATTATATATATTATGCTTTTGCCGCTTATACTGCCGTCAAGCATATTGCATACAAACATATATAAAAGACCGATAGGTATCATTAATGATATATTTTGCATCGCACACGCAAGACAGCCCTTTATAAGGTCCTTTGCACCCTGCTCCGAAAGTGCAAAGCGTTTTTGTAACTTCTTAATCATTGCAGCTTACTCCCTTCATTAGAATTAACCTTCCATGAAACCGAGGTTTGATATTCGTTCCACATCTTGTTATACAGTCCGCCGGCGGCTATAAGCTCGTCATGTGTACCGCTCTCTTTAATTGCCCCATCCTTCATCAGATAAATCTTGTCGGTATTCTTTACGGTGGTGAGCCTGTGGGCAATCATTATAACTGTTTTGCCGTCAGTCATGTTTTCAAATGCCTTCTGTACCAATGCTTCATTATCGGGATCCGCAAATGCGGTTGCCTCGTCAAGTATTAATATAGGTGAATTCTTTAATACGGCACGCGCAATTGCGATTCTTTGCTGTTCTCCTCCCGAAAGGTATACTCCCTTTGTTCCTATTACAGTATCTATACCGTTAGGGAGTTTTTCTATAATATCCTCGCATTGTGCTGTTTTTAATGCGGCAATTACTTCGTTTCTGCTTGCATCGGGCTTTGCCATGCGTACATTATCGAGAATCGATGCCTTTATAAGTTTGCTGTTTTGGAATACAAATGAAATCATGTTCATTAAATCACCGTTATTTATGTTTTTTTCATCGGTACCTCCGATTAAGACAGAGCCGCTCTGCGGAGGATAAAAGCCTGAAATAATTCCGGCAAGTGTTGATTTGCCCCCGCCGGACGGTCCGACAAATGCAGCTGTTTCACCCGGCTTTATTGAAAGAGATACATTGTGAACGGCATCTTTATTTCCGTCATAGCTGTAGCATACGTTTTTCAATACAATAGAATTATCTTTTATGTCGGGACTTTCTTTTGCGGCTGATGGATTATTGCATGAAATGCTGTCAAAACGCTGAATTGCATCCTTTACGATAAGTGTATCCTCGCTCATAAACATCATTTTTGTAAGGGTCGTGGATATTACGGGAGTGATAATTACATAAAACAGAAGGTTTAAAATTAACTGCGTTGTAATTCCGTGAACGGATAGCAATATTCCTCCCGCAATGAGAAATGCAAATACCGAGTTTATGGCGGTTGTATAGCACATCATGGGCATACGGAGAGCTTTTGTATACTCTATGACCCATTTTTTGTATCTTTCAATCGAGTCTTTGAAACGCTTGAATGAAAACACAGTCTGACCAAATGTTTTCACAACAGGGATACCGCGGATATATTCAACTGCTTCATTGGACATATCGGTAAGGGCATCCTGATATTCCTTCATCTTACTTTCCATTCTTTTGCCGGTCATTTTGTTCATAATTATAAAGGCAAGAGCAACGGGAATAAGACTGAGCAAGCCTAACCGCCAGTCGAAGAATATCAGCAGTGCCAGCAGTCCTATAGGAGTTGCGACTGCTTTTGCCTTATCCGGTAATCTGTGAGCAAGGTATGTTTCTGTTGCTGCGGTTGAATCGAGTACGATTTTTCTCAATTTTCCGCTGCCGAAGCTTTCCGCTGTGCCTATCGGCATAGACGCAATATTTTTCATACATTCCTTTCTCATGTTTGCCGCAACTCTAAAAGCTGCAATATGCGAACACATAAGTCCGGCAATGTAAACCAATACAGAAATAACAGAAAAAACAACGGCATATATGCCATAGGCGGTTATGTTTTGTGCCTCTGAAAAATTTGGGGCATAATTTAATACATCTCTTATAATCTTCCATATATAAATAAATGGAACAAGAGCCGTGAATGCACTTATGACCGATAATATCCATGATGCGTATGTAAGATATTTGTGATTTCCGGCATAGTGCATAAGTCGTGATAAATCACTTTCCTTTTTCAAGGTTAAGACCTCCTTACAAAAATTATTTGGAACTAACTGTGAGGCAAAAATATACCTTCATAATTTGTTAAGGTGAGATTACTCACCTTAACAAATTATAAAAATCAAAAGCCCATTAATTTCTGCCACCCGGCGGTGTAAAAGCTTCGCAAATCCTTTAGGTATTCATGAGCCTGTTCGATAGGAATATCATGAAGTATCATCTCAAAATAAGCAGCAAACATTCCGCTTACCAGCATATGTTCAAGCTGCGGATTTACAAGCCTTGACGGAACACCTATGCTGTGCAGTACATTGTTAAATCTATGTGTTGCCTCAATTTCCACTTCAGCTAAATCATGGATAAAATTTTCGTATTTTGTACCCTCGGAGCAGGTAAGCAAGAGTTTAATTTCTGTCGGAAAGGTGTACATATAATCAAGCATTTCATCCATGCACTGACCGGATATTACAGCCATATTGTCTTTCTGTTCTTCCGGTGAAAGTTCGATAAAGTCTTGATGTGCCTTTAAATAGCGGGTCATCATAAAATCTGCCTGCTTACAGACAAGTGCATCAAAAAGTTCTTCCTTACTTTTGAAATATCCGTAAAACGCACCGGTTGTTACTTTGGCGGATTTTACTATATTTCTGAGCGATGCACCGCGATAGCCCTTTTCAAGAAATTCGGACTTTGCAGCATTGATTATGTTTTCTAAAGTGTTATTTGCGTTTGCCTCCATAGCTACCTCCGTATATAACAGTGTTATATAACACTGTTATAAGTATATCATAAATTTTATAGTTTGTCAATAATATAAATTAATATTTTAATTAATACGTTTTTATACAATATTTGTATTGTTAAAAAACGTATTCAGCAGTATAATTATACACCATTCTATCAAAAAAATCAATAAATGCTTGATATGGATGAAAAAAATTAAATAAAATGTATGATGCATTGAAAAGTGATTCAATATCTGTTATAATAATATTAATAAATAGAAATGAAGGGAATGAATATAATGAAAATAGTGACAGCAATAGATTCATTTAAGGGG
>USPO01000049.1 GCA_900556575.1 uncultured Eubacteriales bacterium | reverse complement strand
TTTTCTACAACCCCAAGAGGCTGTCACAAAACTCATTGAGTTTTGCAACAGCCTCAATCTTTTTTAATTACCGCAGATGAAAAGCATCAAATATAATTACAAGTATTTTCCATAACAAATCACAGCAATAATTGTACGATATTTTATTAATTACAGCAATATTAAGCCGTTATTTCCTCATTTGTAATGATATAATTATATCAATAAATATATCCTAAGTGCAGATTACGATCTGTTGCAAGCAATGTTTCCTGCAGGCAATGCAGAAGCATTGCTCCGACTTAAATTATCAAGGAGGAAATATTATGAAGAAATTTATTTCTGCAATGCTTTGTACCGCTTTTACCGTCTCTGCCGCTCCGGCAGTATTTGCCGATAACAGCGGTACAGTTCTGAAAGATACCGCCGTTATATACTGCGATTTATCCAATGCATCTCAGGTCACTTCTAATGCAGACGCAAAGGATATTCCTATATTAACCGGCAGTGCGGAATATGCCGAAGAAAGCGGAAACATACGTCTTAAAGCAAATTCAGGGGCCGGAATTAAGCTGAATTTGAACGAACCTTTAACCGCAGAGTCCTCAGAAAATGCAGTCACAATTGAATTTGATGCAAACTTTGGAAAAATCGACAAACAATACTTTGACTACCAAATTACGGACAGTAACGGTGCGGAGATTATAGGACTGCATTTCATGCCATATAACAAAAGCAATGCAGCCGGTTATCTCAAAGTTGACGGAAACGATATAATAAATGATATAACCGATGACAGCGGCTCCGTAACACAAAATATAAATTCACAGCTTACCGCCTGTACAAATTCAGTCAACAGTGACGGAATGACCTCAACCGTAACACATTTCCAAAACAAAATTAATCTATATAACGGAAGTGCGGAAATAACCATTTCAAGCGGTTCAAAAAGCGGCACATTCACTGGCAGCTTTGATCCCGCAGGAATAAGCGATATAGCAGGACTTGATATGTCAATCACAAAAAATACTACAAGTCGTTATACTTATATAGACAACATCAAGGTTTCACAAATGCGTTATACGGAATTGCCAAAACCCGAAGAACTTACATACAATGTAACCGTTCCGGCAGAAGGAGATATAACAGCTGTTGATACCTCAAAAATTGTATACGGTGACCACGTTTCAATGCTTTGTATAACAACTGCAGATGAAAACGGCAATCTCTTAAACCGCTATACAACCGGAGCAGCTGACAGCATTAATGTAAATACCGCCAGTGCTGCACTTGTAGAAGTAGTTCCGGTATACAGCTATACAGAGCTTTCCGACACAATATTTAATACGGCCGATGGCTCTGTACTCGAAAACCCTACAGTATTGGGCGAAATTCCTGACGGGAGATATGATATTTCTATTCAGAAATCAGATGAAAAGCTTACCGATATTTATATCAACGGTGCAATGGCGGTCAACAATGCCGAACAGCCCGGAAAGGGACGAGGCAGCACCAAAGGCTCTCTATGTACTGTCAATGACATAAAAATAGATGGCGGAAAAGTGAGAATTAATACACAGCGTGATGAATACAACGGCAGAACATATCCCAATGCACCGATTTCATCCGTTACTATTACTCCAACATCTAAAATAACAAACAGAAAAACAAAAATAACCATACTCGGCGATTCCCTCGTATGCAATTATTACGGCGGACGCCGTGAAAGTGACCTCGGCAGCAATCAAACCGGCTGGGGACAGCAGCTTTCAAATTTTATCGATACAAGTAAATATGAGATAGTAAATCTCGCAAATTCGGGACACTATGCCAAAATTCTTTATGAAACGGCAATGAGCGGTGCGTTGGCAAACTCGTTGCCGGGAGATATAATTCTTTGTCAATGCGGATACAATGACAGGGTTCGTTCAAATGCGGAAGAAATGACTGAATATATGACAAAAATGTATAATGACGCATCTGCTGCCGGACTCAAAATAATATTTGTCGCTCCGCCGGCTACCTGTGATCCCGAAACAAAATACAATGACGGATATGCAAATCCAATAGATACAACAGCAGATGACTATGTGAACAGCTCATACAGCTATCCTGTCAGATACAGTGATATAGTCGAGCAAACAGCCGCCTCACTTGGTGCTGGATTTATTAATCTATCCGAATACAGCTACAACTACCTCACATCTATATACGGAAAATCCATATCTACCGCAAAGGAGCTTTATGTAAAAAACATGGGTGTAAGTGATTATATTCACCTTTCGTATACAGGTGCAATGAAATGGGGTTCATTTATAGCCCAGAGTCTTTATGACAACGGTTATGTGAACGACATAAACACAGACTTTAATTATACTGTTACAGATTCGGACGGAAATGATATTGTATGCCGTGTATACGACGGTGATACACCTTTGCCGGACAACCATTTTAAGTTCTATACGGCATCACGCGGCAGCAGCAGCATAACAATAACAGTAAAGCCGCAGGCAGAGGGATATATCTACGCATCCCTTTATACAAGCAGCGGCAGATTAATTGCGGCAAAGCAATGTGAGGCAAACGGTTCATCACAGTCTATTGAATTTGATTTACCGTCGGAAAGCGGTACTTATATGAAAATATATAACTGGAATGAAACTATTGAACCTGTTCACGAAGCAGGCGAAACAATTTATATTGACAGCATGAACATTGATATTCCAGACTATGTGCTTGCCGGAAAAAGTGTTTATGCGTTTGGCGACAGCATAGTATACGGTCACAACAAGCCGGAAAAATCATTTATGAAGCTTATTTCCGATGATTATGATATGAATCTCGGAATGTACGCTGTGAACGGTGCTTCGGTCATATGCACAGACAGCTCTGAAAAAGAAGACCCTGAAGAACTTGCAAAGGGTAATTATATAATAAATCAAATCAGAAAAGCCCCATCGGAAGCACCTGATGTTATAGTCTTTGACGGATATACCAATGATGCATACGGCGACCCGAAAACAGATAAGAATAATTCCAATGGCGGACACATAAATGTTATGGAGCATTTGGGAACTATTCAGGGTAGTGATGCCTCAGAATTTGATAATTCCACATTCTGCGGCGGATTTGAACAGATAATTTATGAAATGAAGCAGAAGTGGCAAAATACTCCTATCGTATTTGTTACAATACATAAATCCGGCGGACGTGATTTTGAAATACAATCAAAACTAAGAGAACTCTCTCTTGAAATATGCGAAAAATGGGGTGTTAATACAGCGGACATTTATGCCGATACATCTCTTGATACAAGGGATGCGGAACAAATGTCAAAATACATAATAAACGGTGCCGGTTCACACCCTAACGAGCTTGCCTGCCGTGAATTTTATATGCCTGTTATTGTCGGAAAGCTAAAGTCAATTTTAGCTGACTCCCCTATTAAACTTCCCGATAATATAAATGAAAGCGTAGACCTTGCGGTATTTGCCGGTCAGTCCAATATGTCCGGAAGAGGAACAGCTGCCGATTCGGTTGTATGCGATGTAAATGCAGGATTTGAATATAAATCCGTATCACGTCCGAATACTCTTCTCCCAATACAAGAACCGTTTGGCTTAAATGAGGATGTAGATGGAAAACTTACAGACATAAATACTGACGGCAGTACAAAACGCACCGGAAGTATGGTAAGTGCATTCGTAAATGAGTATTATAAAAATACAGGTAATCAGCTTGTGGCTGTATCAGCATCCAAAGGAGGCACATCTACAGCCGAATGGAAAGAAAATCTTATCTCGGATGCTGTAACACGTCTTGATAATGCGAAAAAATTCCTTACAGATAACGGCATAAAAATCAACAAAACATTCATTGTATGGTGTCAGGGCGAAACGGACGGTGATAACAACGTAAGTGCCGAAGAATATACTCAAAATACTATTGATTTATGGAATGAGTTCAAAAATCACGGTGCAGAGCATATGTTTATTATTCA
The DNA here is from genome assembly GCA_900556575.1 of uncultured Eubacteriales bacterium. GTDB lineage: Bacteria > Bacillota > Clostridia > UBA1381 > UBA1381 > UMGS1958. The sequence continues at coordinate 4,892 of USPO01000049.1, read as the reverse complement.
GACAGGTCACTATAACTATATAAAGTATCCAAGCGGCGGCGAAAGCCACGATGCAAAATACAAGGTTATACGAGATGCCCAGCAGACATTATGTGAATCAAACGATGATTTCACACTTGCTGCAAGCCTTGAGCCGTATTTATCGGAAATGAAAGATCAATATCATTACAATCAAAGTGCATATAATGCAGCGGGCACTGCTGCAGGTGCCGCAGCAGCGGAATATTATAAATAATCAAAAAAATCTCAAAGGAGCTTCCTCAACTGACGCTGCTTTGAGATTTTATTTTTACAATTACTTTAATCTTTTAAATCGGAACAATGTTTCTTCGTTATCCGCAAAAATCAGAACTTACGGCAGATTACAGCCTGTACCCGGAACGTCAGTTCCTATGGAGAGAAACGAAATCCGCCGCCTTTGAGGCAGATGACATTTTTGTTTGCAGTATATTTCAGCAATATTTATTCTATATTCCTTAAAATTCAGCAATATTTGTATTGTATTTCTTCAAAAAAAACGCTATAATTAATTTGTAAAATAAATAAGGAATTCGGGGCGAGTCCCTCTATACTCTCTCCATTATCATCTGATAAGCTTGCCTCGGTTTCTTTATTATTTAGGAGAGTTTACTATGAATATTAATATAAAAAATTACAAATCATATGGAATTATGGCTGTTCAGGCAGCCGTAAACGAATGTGCCGCAAACGGCGGCGGAACTGTTGTTATCCCGGAAGGAACTCATACAACGGGTCCGATTCATTTAAAAAGCAATATAGAGTTACATCTTGAAAATAACTCCGTACTCATCTTCAGTGATAAAAAATCGGATTACCTCCCTGTTGTTTTTACTCGCTGGGAGGGTACGGAATGTTATAACTACTCCCCTCTTATCTACGCTAAAGACTGCGAAAATATTTCAATAACCGGCAGCGGAACTCTTTTCGGAAGTGGTGCCGCATGGTGGGAATGGAAGAAGCTTCAGGCTAATGCGGCTAAAGAACTTTGTTACAGCGAATATAATAATATTCCTGTTGAAAAACGTATTTACGGAACAGAAAAAGCCGCACTCCGTCCGTCATTTATACAGACTATAAATTGTAAAAAACTTCTTTTTGACGGCTTTACAATAAAAGACGGTCCTCAATGGACAATCCATCCCGTATATTGTGAAAATGTTACTGTAAGAAATGTCTGCGTTGAAACACAAGGTCCAAATACAGATGGTCTTAACCCCGATTCATGCAATAATGTACTTATTGAGCATTGCTCATTTAATACAGGCGATGACTGCATTGCAATTAATTCGGGTATTAACGAGGACGGCATAAGAGTTGCAAAACCATGCCAAAACATTGAAATAAGAAACTGTACCATGACAGGCGGTCACGGTGCTGTTGTTATAGGAAGCGCAATGTCGGGCGGTGTGGAAAACGTATATGCACACGATTGTGTTATAAACGGCACGATGCAGGGAATACGTCTGAAATCAATGCGCGGCAGAGGCGGATATGTCAAAGATGTACGTTTTGAAAATATAGAGATAAATGATACAACAGATCAAGCTATTCAAATAAATATGTTCTACGGTTCAAGCACCGTAATTCCAAAAACAGCTATGCCGTCCGACTTTTCAGATATTCAAATAAAAAATATCAATGGAAACGGAAACAAACTCGGCATACAAATTAAGGGCTTGCCTGAGCATAGACTCAGAGATATATCACTTAGTGAAATTCGCTTAGGTGCGGAAAGCTCGTTTGAATGCAGTGACGTTGAAGGACTCAATATAAACAATGTAAATATTGAAAGGAGCATATAATTATGATCAGATTATTTGACACACATCATATAAGAGGCTGCAAGGAGCTTGACGGAATGTGGAATTTCAAAATGGACGGCTTTGATGCCTCATACAGTTTACCGGTTCCGGGCTGCTGGGAGCAGCACCCCGATTTTCTTCAGCACAGAGGAAAGGGTACATATACTAAATCAGTATATATTGAAAAGGACTCTAATCTCCGTCTTGAATTTAAGGGAGTAAGCCATACAGCCGATGTATATTTTGACGGTATTAAGGTTGCTCATCATTACAATGCTTTTACTCCGTTCAGCGTCATTCTTTTAAATATTGCAAAAGGAAACCACGAAATAAAGGTAAGAGTTGATAATACATTCGGTGAACATTCAGCTCTGCATATTCCTAATGATTACTACACCTACGGCGGAATTACAAGACCTGTTTCTCTTGAATATATAGATAATGCTTATATTAAGCATATACGATTTGTTCCGTCCCTCAAAAACAATGTGTGGAGTGCATCAATAGAAGTTGATGTAGAGAATGTATCCGACAGCACTGTTAATGCTGCCGTTACAGCCGAATTGTGCGGAATTAGCTTTGACTCGGAGAAACTTGAAATACAGCCGCACACACTAAAAACATTCTCGTTTGAAAGCCGCTTTGACGATATAAAGCCTTGGAATGTCGGTGAACCTAATTTATATATGTTAAATACCGTGCTTTCACTCAACGGAAATATTGCGGATGATATGATAGAACGTGTTGGTTTCCGTACAGTTGAATTTAGCGATACGAGATTAATTTTAAACGGAAAACCTGTATATTTAAAGGGATTTAACCGTCATGAGGATTATGCCGTTGACGGCTGTGCCGTAACATTGCAGCACATGGTTCAGGACATGGATTTAATGCAGGAAGCTAACGCAAATGCAGTTCGTACCTGCCACTACCCGAACGATGAACGTTTTCTCGATCTCTGTGATGAACGCGGTATGATGGTTTGGGAAGAAAACCATGCGAGAGGTTTGCTCCTTCCCGATATGCAAAATCCTAATTTTGAAAAGCAATGTGAGGATTGCATACAGGAAATGATTGAAAATCACTATAATCACCCGTCCATTGTGATTTGGGGTATATTAAACGAATGTGCCGCCGAAACAAGGGAAGGCAGAGAGATGTATAAGAAACAGTTTGAGCAAATCAAATCAATGGATACCTCACGTCCAACCACATCTGCAACCTGCCGCCATTTCACGGATATTACACTTGACCTTGAAGATATAGTATCCTTCAATATGTATTCGGGATGGTACAAGAACTGCCCTATCGCTGAAAGAAACGATCAAGAAATCGAATGGATAAAAAAATCCGGCGGAGATAATAAGCCTATTATAGTTTCCGAACTCGGAGCCGCCGCAATTTACGGTTATCGTGACCGTTCACACTGCAAGTGGAGCGAAGAGCGTCAGGCAGATTTAATTCGTGAAAACCTTGAGGTATATATGAATGACGACAGAATTACAGGTGTATTCATTTGGCAGTTTGCCGATTGCAGAGTTACGGAGGAGGGCGAATGGTTCGCCACAAGAGCAAGATGCCATAACAACAAAGGACTCGTTGACGAATACCGCCGTCCAAAGCTTGCATTTGATACAGCTGCGGAAATGTTCAAAAAATACGGATTTTAAAATATAAAATAAAAATAAATTTTAACCAAAGCTTTCGATACCGGCTAACATACAATGTTAATATAATAAATACTGTCGGTATCGAAAGCTTTTTATCTACCTTGAAAAGAAAGGAGTATTTTATGAAAAAATTAATTACTTTAGCATTAAGTTTTTCCTTAGTATCCCCCAGCCTTGTTACATATGCCGAGGATAACACCCCTGCTGTTTCTCCTATGGTTTCCGGTTATGTAAGCTGCACAGACGGTGATATTGAACTTGTGTCCCCCAATAAAACACCGAAGATTTACGTTGACGAAATAAATGACTATCCCGGTGTTGTACGGGCAGCCAATGACTTAAAAGATGATATTACAGCTGTAACCGGTGTTGTTCCCGAATTAACTTCCGATGCAAATTCAGCTGATATTATTATCGGTACAATAGATAAATCAGATAAAATCACCGAGCTTGCAGACAGCGGCAGTATTGATATTTCAAAGATTTCAAGCGAATGGGAGGCATTCACCCTAAATGAAGCAGACGGAAAGCTTGTAATTGCCGGAGCCGATAAAAGAGGTACAATTTACGGAATATATGACCTCTCCGAAAGCATGGGTGTTTCACCTTGGACATGGTGGGCGGACGTTGTTCCGTCACACTCCGATTACCTTTATGTATCCCTTCCGGAGGAAGGCTATACAGAGGGTGCATCAAGTGTAAAATACAGAGGTATTTTTATCAATCAGGAATGGAATTTATTTAACTGGTCGAAATCACTCTCTTCGGACGGCATCGGTATGAGCAGTGAAACATATGAAAAAATATTTGAGCTTTTATTGAGATTATAGGCTAATTACCTATGGCCTGCAATGCACGAGTATACACCGGCATTTAACCTTAATCCCGAAAATGCAAGGCTTGCCGACGAGTATGGAATCGTTATGGGTTCTTCTCACTGTGAAATGCTGCTTAGAAACAATATGGGAGAGTTATTGGACTTTCAAAATAGATGGATTAGTGAGCATCCCGATAAAAATTTATATATGTTTAAGGACGGCAGCTTAAATGCAGATGTTGCATACGATTACACAGATACTGACGCCGACGGAAATCCTGTTGATAACAAAGAATTTATCGAAGACTACTGGCGCGAAAGAGTCCGTGAAAATAAGGATTATGAGAGCAACTTTACAATCGGTATGCGCGGAGTTCATGACGGTGCATGGAATCCGGTCAATGCAAAAACAGATGATGAAAAAATCGCTCTCCTTGAAGAAATAATCGCAAAACAGCGCGAAATTCTTTCTGAAGAAATCGGCAAACCTGCAAATGAAATTCCGCAGACCTTTATTCCCTACAAGGAGATTCTCCCTCTTTACAATAAGGGCTTAAATGTCCCCGATGACGTAACCATTAT
>USPO01000048.1 GCA_900556575.1 uncultured Eubacteriales bacterium | reverse complement strand
TGTAAGCCTCCCTTGGGGGAGGTGTCAGCCGTCCGGCTGACGGTGGGGGTGAACCATGCGTAACACTGCGCACCAACTTAACAACGGCAACACACTATCCGTAACACATTGTTAAGCTTGCGAGTTCACGTTGTTACTCTCTCAATCGTCCAACTCCCGATGCACCCCCTCAGTCGGCTCCGCCGCCAGCTCCCCAAAGGGGCGCCTTATACACCACGCACCAACGCAACAACGGCAACACACTAACCACAAAGCCTCCCTTGGGGGAGGTGTCAGCCGAACGGCTGACGGTGGGGGTGCATCTATTGCCGGACACTCTCGAAAGTTACAACGGAAACTTGATAACATTTCGGTATCGAGTTGTTACTCTCGAAATTATCCAACTCCCGATGTACCCCTTTCGACGCTACGCAAAACTACGTTTTGCTATGCTGCATTTTAACAGCATAAAAGGGCAGTGCAGCAAAGACTTCGCTTTGCCGGGCTGCCCTTTATCATTTATAGAGAGAGATTTTTAAATCTTAGCGATTTACCACTTAACAACATTAATGTTATTTACATTAACTCCGGAATTGACAAGCTTATCGCTTGCCTTTTCCGCTGCAGTCTTTTGCTCTATTCCGCTTGCCGTTAATATGCTTTCCCTGTTAAATACCTTTACCGAAAGCATCGGCTGTTCAAATTTTTTCATTGCAAATTCCTCCTAATCACTTAACAATTAATTCTGCTGCTGCGTTTTCATCTGCCAATCCGTCTACTACCAAACCAAGCACAACCTCAACTCCGCCGGATACATCAACTGATTTCTCCCAATCAAACTTCTTTGTTGTTTCATCGCTTGTTACATCTACTCCGGTTATATTTCCGGTTATAGGTGCTGTGATTTTAAAGTATGTAGCCTTTGAATCACCCGTGCCGTCTGTTGTTCCGAGGTTTGTCATTTGATATACTGTTCCGTCATCGCTTACGGCAACTATTCCGTATAAATCCGGTATCCACTTGTCTGCTGTATCAAAGACAATTTCATCGCCCTCATTTTCAAGAACTATATCTATTGCATAGCTCTTTAATATGCGGCTCGCATCACTTTCCTTATATGCAAAGTTTACTCCTGCCTCTGCCTTATATGACTTTCCGTTTATTGTTGCTGTCATAGGATCTTTTCCGTGATTGTATCCTATATAGTAAAGCTTATACTTTCCTGCCGGAGCATTAAGCTTTATCGATGCACGGGATGTTGTTCCAGTTCCGCCTATAAAGTTTCTGTATCCTGCTGCCAGCTCTGCCGAAAGCTTTGTTGAATCCTCTTCATCTGCCGAATACTTCTTTGCATCGCTGTCCGCATCTTCAGTAAATCTATATACATTTCCGTCAGTATTTGGATTTCCTCCGGCTATATCGGTATACGAATACTTATATAATTTATACTCCGGTTCTGCCGGCTCATCTCCCGATACAAGCTTCTTATAAGTAACCTTTACATTCGATACAGTCCAGTTATCCGATGCACTGCCCGAGAATACACCCATATTTAAATTGCCCTTAACAGCTGTTTCAGGGAAACCCTTGAATGTATACGGTGTAGCTGTTTTGCCGTTTCCGCTGTTTGAACCGTCAATAGTAACAGTACCTGCCTTATAGTCTATTAAAGTGCTTACCGTATGTGCCTTGCTTGTATAGTCGAACTTACCTGTGATATTCAGGCACTGTCCGTCACCGTTTGAGGCATTCGCAAATCCCTGCGAATTATCTACCACATCAATCTGTTCCCATGAGTTATTGATTTTCGCAAGTGAAAAACGCTCTGAAACCGCACTGTTCTTATTTGACGGAGTACCCGAAGAAATATCAATATAACTTGACTGTTCCGGCTTTGCACCGACCGTCACATCATATGAAACCTTAATCTGTGCCGAATTTTCTATTCCCTCTGCTCCCGCAGCCTTTGCAAGTGCTATCAAATCATAGGTCTTGTTTCCGTCAGCCGCCGTTGCTGATATGTTAAGAGTTACTGTATCATCAATCAACTTATTCGATGTTATATTCAATACAGCATCCTTTCCGGTAATACCCTTAACAGACGTTATACCGTCCTCCGGAACTGTTACGGTAAAGTCGTTGCTTGATGAAACTACTTTTACTTCATAATCGATTCCGTCCGCTGATGCCGGAATACCTGTGATATTGGCTGTTGTAACGGTTGAATTAACTTTTATTTCCTCTTGCTTTATTAATGCACCGTTCTTCGATACTGTAACCGTATATGTATTCTTTGCATTTGTTGACTGATTAATTGTTACCGGAATATTGAATACATTTTCTGTGTCACTTGTCGGATTAATTACAACCTGAACGTCTTTCTTATCGCCCATTCCTGTCTTTTCATCCATCGCATACAGTGTTACTGTTGTTGTAATCGGTGCTTCGCCTGCTGCCGGACGAATTACGCTAAGCTTTGTTCCGTCAGCTGATACTACCGCATTGCTTGATGCCGACTGCCATTTGAACTTAATTCCCGACGGTGCCGACGGAAGATTTACTGTTGTTTCCTCTCCCTCCGGAACTGTTACATTTGCGTTTGCAATTGCTTTGTCTACCTCTGTGAGATATTCTTCACCGAAATTCATTGGGTCCCATTCGCCCTTTGATGCCCAGAATGAGCTGTTGAAATAGTTTCTCGGATTGAACTCGAGTATCTGCCAGTCGTCAAGTACAGAACCAAAGCCGTTTGCATTTTCAAGACGCTTTGATGTGTCTACTGCATTGCCGCTTGCATTATATGTTCCGTACTCATAGAAACGTGCAAGTTCTGCCTTTGAACCGGACATATCGTGCCATCCCTCGCTTATAATTCCCGCTTTGCTCTTGCCTATTTCTGCCTTATCATCAAGCTTAGTCTTATAGAATGTAATCTGTGCTTCCTGTCTCCACGGTCTGCCGTAGCATGAATCGGTGAAGTTATCAAGCATATTGTAAAGAGTACAGTTATAGAACAGGTATCCGTAAGGATTTTTTGCATCGTTGTTTGCTGCGGTAATTGTAGCACCGTATGCCTTATCCGTCATGCCCTCTGCACCCAGCTTACAATTGTCGAATACAGCCGATGCGTCACCGTAAATATAGTCTGTACCGCCTATAAGGTCACAATCCTTAAAATAAACTCTTCCGCCGTTTATATAAATGCTGTCCTGATTTCCTCTTGCACGAACATTTTCAAATGTAATTCTGTCACTGTGAGTTGCTATTGCGTGTCCTCTTTCGTTAAATGCTGATGAACGGACAAGATATGCACTTTCCTCCGCTGTGAATACTCTTCCGTTTTCAACAACGCTCTTTACCTTGTTTTTATCAACCTCTCCTTTATTGTTTAAAACATCCGCCGGAGCCTCGGGAACAGTGTTTTCATCACATATTGTCAATCCGTTTCTTGTCGGTAAGTCATATGATGCCGCAACACCCGTTACTCTGTCCGCTTCAGGTGTTAAATGTCCGTCTATCTGTCCCTTAGTCACCATTACCGGTGCGCTGTTTACAATATTGAAATCCTTAACAGTAATATCTGTCGATTTATTTGTAACTATGAGCGCCGCCATTTTATCCAAGCCCGTTCCGTTTCCGAGGTGAGTTGTTTTTACCGGTACATCCTTATGTAGAACGCCGTCCGTATCATAGTATGAAATGCTGCTTACACCCTCTAATTTCTGACCTACCCTGTATTCTGTGAAATTGCCTTGACTTCCCGACCATGTAGATTTGGCACTCCAGTCAAGTTTGGCATTATAATTTCCGTCCAAATCAGCATTTGATGTACAGTATCCCGTACAGTAGTACCAATTTAAATTAACCGTTCCGTTTGTTTCCGGTTCCTGCTGAAGTGTTACATAGTCAACACCGTCAAGCTTAACCTGCTCCTCATAATTTCCCGGTTCTACATTAATAGTTACCCTTTCGCTTTCACTCTGAGGGTTTATTACAGCCGCTGCTGCAACCGCCTCGCTTATAGTCTTATACTGCTTGTCGGCACCGACATATAAATCTGTTGTTCCGTCCGCATATGCCGCCGCAAACGGAGTAAGCATCGATGCAAACATTGCAGCCGCAGAAACAATTGCCGTTAATTTACTTCTTTTCAAAATAAAGACCTCCAATCTTTTTATATCCGACCGTGATGCCGATTATTATCAGCGTCACCCTTGATTTATACTATTATTATACCACATTTTCAATGGCATTTAAATAGCCAGATTGGCATTATTTTTTTAGTACCAGATAAATATTTTCCATATCATATTACTTTCAGTGCAAAAAATAAAGGAGCATATCCGTTAGATACACTCCCTGTTTACATATTAATTAATCTTCGCCTTCTTCGGATTTTTCAAGATATTTATCTACGTCTATCGGATACTTTCCGCAGAAGCAGCCATCGCAATACTTGCAATCTGCATTCGGAATAATTTCCTTAAGCGACTCTACACTCAAAAATCCCAGGCTGTCCGCACCGATAATCTCGCACATCTCATCAAGTGTGCGGTTAGTCGCAATAAGCTGATCCTTTGACGGTACATCGGTACCGAAGTAACATGGATCGGTAAACGGCGGTGCCGATGAACGGACATGAACCTCCTTTGCACCGAATTTTCTTAACAGTGCAACTATTCTCTTTGAAGTAGTTCCTCTTACAATAGAGTCATCTACCATGACAACTCGTTTTCCCTCTACTGTACTTTGAAGAACATTCAGCTTTATTCTTACGGCATTTTCACGCATCGACTGTGTCGGCTCTATAAAGCTTCTGCCTATATATTTATTCTTAATAAATCCTATACCGTAAGGAATACCCGACTCAAGCGCAAAGCCCATTGCGGCGCTTATACCGCTGTCCGGAACACCTATTACAACATCCGCATCTGCCGGATGCTCCTTTGCGAGACATCTTCCCGCCAGCATTCTCGCATCATGTACAGACTGTCCCTCTAATATACTGTCAGGTCTTGCAAAGTACAAATATTCAAATATGCACATTGTATGAGGCTTTGTCTTTACATATGTATTAATCGACTTAACCTCTCCGTTCTTGACAACAACTATTTCTCCCGGCTCAAGGTCACGCTCATATGTCGCACCTACTGTATCCAACGCACAGGTTTCCGAGGCAAATACAATCGCATCTCCCTTTCTTCCCATTACAAGAGGTCTGAAACCCCACGGGTCACGGGCTGCAATAAGCTTTTGCGGACTCATTACAATTAAAGAGAATGCACCGGCAAGGTGTGCAATTGTTCTTTCAACCGCCGCCTCTATGCTACCTGCCGCAAGACGCTGCTTTGCAATCATATATGCTATCATTTCCGTATCTGTCGTTGTCTGGAATATGGCCCCCGATATGCTCAACTCTTTTTCAAGGTCGCCCTTATTTACAAGATTTCCGTTATGAGCAAGGGCAATATTTCCCTTTACATAACGAAGTACCAAAGGCTGTGCATTCTCACGGAGCGATTCTCCGGTTGTTGAATAGCGTACATGACCGACCGCCATTGTACCTTGAAGCTTTGATAAAATATCTTCATTAAACACATCGTTTACAAGTCCCATATCCTTATGATATGAGATGTCACGGTTATTGTTTACCGCTATACCGCAGCTTTCCTGTCCTCTATGCTGCAATGCATACAATCCGTAATAGGTTGTTCTTGCACAATCGCCTTCCGGGTCATATATAGCAAATACTCCGCATTCCTCGCCTATTCTTTTGTCATCCATCATCATTGAAATCTCCCTTTTTATTAACCAAAGATTTTGCCGGTTGTCCAACACTTCTATTATATATCATTTCTATATAAATTTCAATAGTAAATATACAAAAATTTTAAATCTGAACATCACTCCCGCTTTGCCTGCTTGAATCAGTGCCTGTGTCCCGCCCATACGGCGATGAACATTCACACTCTGGTTATATTTTTATCTGAGTCCACCTTCCCATTTTAAACCTCGGTGCCGCAAATAAAAATCTTGCGAACTGGTCACCGAATACACCGAACCAAATTCCCATAATACCGAGACCGAGAGTATAGCCGCATATATATGAAACGGCTGTTCTGATAATTGTTACGCATATTGTGGATGCAATAGCGGTATAAAGCGTATCTCCCGCACCACGCAGGCAGCCCATGTAAATAACCTGTCTGATTTGGAACAGAACAACAAATATAATTATTCTCATAATTGTTACACCTATATCAACAATTTCCGGCTCACTAAAGAACATATTCATCAATGCCTTTGCACCGAAGAAATATATAAGTGCAAGTGATACGGAAATTACTCCGCCAATCATTTGGCATGCTCCTCCGTACTCCTTTGCCTTTTCAGGCCTTCCTTCTCCCAAACATCTTCCTATTAAAGCAACCGCCGCTGCCTGCAAACCATCGCCGAACGAGAACGAAAGTCCCATGATATTCATTCCCACCTGATGTGCCGCCATTGCCGCAGTTCCCTGATGTGCCGCCATAACAGCCGTAAGCATAAATCCCAATCTCATTAGGATTTGTTCAAAAAATACACTGTATCCGACCGAAACAAGATTTTTAAATGCAAGCCATGACGGTTTGATTTTATGCTCTATTATATACGGAATACTTATAAAATTGTCTTTCTTTGTAATCGATAATATACTCATTATGCATGATACCACCGTACCTATAACCGTAGCAATAGCCGCTCCCGCAATTCCGAGTGCCGGAAAAAACAAATGACCGTTGATAAGGAAGTAATTCATGATAATATTAACCACGTTTGATGTTATATTGGTACGCATTGTAATCCTGGTATTTCCGACACCGCGCTGTGCCGAGTTGATACACATCTGAATACAGTTGAAAATCATGCAGCTCATAACTATTCTGTAATACAAAACCGCATCATCATGAGTTTCCGGGGTTGAGCCGCAGATATTCATAATTTGCGGAGCAAATAAAGCAAGTATTCCGCCAAGAATTAAGGATGAAATTATTACAAATAAAACTGTGGTACTTAATATAGCATTTGCGTTATCACGCTTATTCTGACCGTAACGCCGTGCGGTTAAAGCCGAAACCGCCACATTTACGGCTATAAACATAGACAATCCCATAAATTTAGGCTGCGTTGTAAGTCCGACAGCCGCAACTGCATCTGAACCCAGCGAACTTACCATAAATGAATCAACCAGTCCGGCAAATGCCACAAAAAATGATTCTACAATAGCCGGCACAGCCATATTCAAAGCTGCCTTCACAATATTTTTATTATATTTTTTCATTTTTCCTCCTTGTATTTTTTTAATTTATACTTATATTATAGCACTTTTGTCAATGGTATACTTTTGTAAATACCAAAATAAGGTTCTTCATATGATTTTATGATATAAAAAGGGATATATCCTCCGAAAAAGATATATCCCTATATTTTACTTATACAGCTCCTCCGGCAAACTTCTGTCTTGCCTCTGCCGCTGCCGCCTGTATTACACTTTCCGATAATCCCGCACTTCTCAACGCCGACAGCATAGTATCTATTCCCGCTTCTCTTCCTATCTTTTCTCCCGCTTCTCTTCCTATCTTTTCTCCCGCTTCTCTTCCTATTCTTTCTCCTTCTTCTCTCGCTTTTTCTCTCGCTTCCTCGGTACTTACTTTTCTGTATGCCTCTATCATTTTCTCCGAATCAAACATATCATACAACATTGTTTCTACCTCCCTCTCTCTTTCCTCTAAATATTCGTTAAGCACACCTTCATCCCTGCAAATTCTGATTATCTCCTTTGCAGACTTCAATGTATATCCGTATTCCTTTATAACCATATTGGTAACCTTTGAAAAACGAATATACTGTGCTATAATATCTCCGTTATTTCTGTCCGAAATAACTCTTATCTTTACATCCATTACATCACTTCCGTCAAAAAATTCTTCTGACAGTGATATTCTGTCCGGAATATTTTTCTTATTCCCCGTATAGATAACATAAAATTCCGGCCTAGGCATATCTATACTTTTTGTTCCATATAGCTTTACTCTGTCTTCCTCTGTCATTGTTTTTATAATTGTTTCGGCATAATACAAAAACACCCGTACAAGTATATTCTTTGTCCATGTACTCTGTGCCTCCGCCAATACGATTATTTTATTTTTTACCCTAAATCCCAAGTCATTATACAGAGAATCAACAATCACATTCTGAATTGTTAATATTTCTATATCTTCTTCTGTCACTGTCTCATCATATTCGGGAAACAATGCTTTAAATAGCTGAAGTGTATATTTTTTATTTTTGAATAGGTTTGTAAATACAGAATCCTTTATTTTAAATTTTACTTTGGGTTCTATATTTTTCATATTAATTATTTCTTCCACTCATTCCGCCCTCCTTTTCATCTATATCTTGATTATACCACATATTCTTTATAATTTCAAGCATATTTTTATACTTGCTTTAAATACATAGTATCATATCAAAATGCAAATACTAACATAAATTAATCAGAACGGAGGATTTTTCATGGATTATTTAAGAATATTTCTGACATCAATCGGCTCTCTTGCCGCATTGTTTGTTTTTACTAAGCTTATTGGAAACAAGCAAATGTCGCAATTAAATATGTTCGATTATATCAACGGAATAACAATAGGCTCTATCGCCGCGGAAATGGCAACCGATATAGATCTGCACTTCATGTATCCGCTGCTTTCAATGGCGGTATATGCCTTTGCTATTTTGCTTATCTCGTACATCTCTCAAAAAAGCATAAAGCTCCGCCGAATTTTTGAGGGACGTTCTCTTGTGCTTATGAGGGGCGGAAAGCTGTATAAGGAAAGCTTCAAAAAAGCTAAGCTTGATTTAAACGAATTCCTTACACAATGCAGAATAAGCGGATTTTTTTCCCTTAATGAAATTGAAGAAGCATTTATTGAACCAAACGGCAAAATATCCTTCAATCCCAAAAGCACCGACCGTCCAATGAAACCGTCTGATGCCGGATTAAATCCCGCCGCAGAAAGAGCAGAATTTGCCGTTATCCTTGACGGCTATGTAATGGAAGAGAATCTAAAGCAATGCGGTAAGGATCTAAATTGGCTCAACCATGAAATGCACAGACTCGGAATTGGCAGCAT
>USPO01000047.1 GCA_900556575.1 uncultured Eubacteriales bacterium | reverse complement strand
ATTTGGGACATCTTAGGCGATATTTTATCTTGGTAGATTTAACTTTATATATTTTCAGAAAGGATGTGATTTTATGAACAATCTAATCAATTTAGCTGTCAGTACTGTTTTACGCAGCATTTTACAAGATTAATGGACTTACTTAATTGGAAGGAGGTGATTTTATGTTACTCGGATTACTTATTGGCGCTGTTTTGGATGAACTTTTAGATGATTAATTTGACTGAGAAAAAAATGTTACTTTTTAAAAATATTTTTCCGTTTTTGCAATTTTTCTCTCTTTACTCGGATATATATATTGAACGGAGGTGAGTTACATGTCTGCATTAAAAGCTGTTGAATTAGCAATAAAAATATTTCTTTGATTTTCCAATAAACGGTTTTAAGGAGGTGAGGTTTCATGGACTCTATATTCAAAATGTTCCCGGATGTATTTAAGGTATTAGACAACATTATCATTGATTTAAAGCTTTAAAGGAGGTTTCACATATGGCAGCATGGGATTTATTTATTAACACTTTTGAAAATTTAATTATGCATGAAGACTTTGGCAGGGTTTATTAATCAGAAAGGATGTGATACTATGAGTGGCTTTATTATGAACTTCCCTTTTACAGATGACAAGAAATCACCTTGGATTTTATGGTAAAAAGGGTTATTCATTTATTTAACGAAAGGAGGTGATTTTATGAACGGCATTATTATGAGAAGACCAGAGGAAATGGGATCTATTTGGGACATCTTAGGCGATATTTTATCTTGGTAGATTTAACTTTATATATTTTTCAGAAAGGATGTGATACTATGAATGGCTTTATTATGAGAAAATCAGAGGAAACGGGATCTATTTGGGGCATTTTAGGCGATATTTTATCTTGGTAAATAAATTAATTTAGAAAAGAGGATGGTAATATGTTTTTAAATTTATCAAATCACAGCAGTGACAGTTGGGGAGAAACACAAAAAAAGGCAGCAGAACAATATGGCGAAATAATAGACATGAAGCCACCTTTAATTTCTCCCTCTGCTACGGCTGAAGAGGTTAAATCACTTGCACACGATATGGCTCTAAGAGTAAGTTTGTATAACCCCAAATGCGTAATGTGTCAAGGCGAGTCCACATATGTATATGCATTGGTAAATGAGCTTAAAAAAATGGAGATAAAAACTATAGCTGCGTGCAGTGAAAGAATTGTAAAGGATGAAACAAAAGATGGTATAACAATTAAAACAGCAGTATTCAAATTCAGGGGATTTAGGGAATATTTATAAAGAAAGCACTTAATTTTAGTTTATTATCATTTAAATCTGAGCATTGCTTCTGAATTCAGCGGGAGATTATAGCTCCCACTGAAATTTTAGAATGGACTCCAAAAGCCTTAAAAGGCGAGGGTCATCTACGCTTAGGTTATATACTTTTACATCTGTTTCTGTTTGAATGATAATTTTTGAGCTTTTTTATAGCTTTTCGTTTTTTAATATAATTTATTTTATTTTCAATTCCAGTTTAAATCAAATCAGGGGCTTATCCATAGCATCAGCTTTGGACAAGCCCCATTTTTCATCTCATTCTTCTATGCCAATACTTTTCCTTCCGGAAAAATTGCTCTGAATACCTTTCTTACCAACGGTCCCGCAACTATAAGCTGGAATGGAAGTGCCATTACAAAGTTTTTCGGTATATTTGTAAGCCATATTACAAGTATATGATTTATACTTCCTTCTCTTATACAAGCCTCTGCCGCTCCGTAGAATGACATGATAATAACCATTGGAATTACCATGCAGCAGGAAACGCTTATTGCAGTTTTTAAAAATCCGTCTCCCGGCTTTACAAGAAATCTGAATGCAAAACCCTTTGCAAGCTTTGATACAAAGAACCAGTCGCATATCATAGCAAACACATAAGCAATCGGGAAACCAATCCAGCCTTCCTTTAAGGTTTCTATGTTAAACGCACCCATATGAAGAGTAACATTATACATACTCATCCATATAACCATTGTAAAACACATCATTACCGTATAAATTAAACTTTCTCTTTTATTGTGCGGCATTATTTTGCCCTCCTTAATTTTAGTAATAGGGGAGAGTCCCCAAAATTTTTTACAGCAAAAAAGCAGCTCGCCTCAAACTCGTTGCGACCTCCGCTGCCTTGGGAATATCTCACTGCGTATGTGCTGCACATGCTATTTTGTCTGTTTTTCATATTCTATTATAGCATATTTTTTTATCTTTCGTAATAGTTTATATCTAACAAACTTTTGGGAATTATTTGGGGAATAAACAGTTGATTTGCATACATACATTATTATATATTTTCGTATCATAATTTACGGTTCATTTTATCTTGCATTTTTTCCTTAGTTATGATACAATAGAAAAAAACAGAAAGGAAATTCACATGGATTTTAAATTTAATATGAAACTTGACAGCAAACAGCATAAAGGTTCGCTGCACTATCCGACCGCAGCTGCACTCACCCTTGCTTTAAAAAATATTTTTTACCGTCATTACAAAACAGATGATATAAGTATTCCGTATATAGGTGATGAACAGCTTAACGACTTTATAGCAAGCGGATATATGGATTTGGTAGGTGTTATAATTGACGGAGAATTAGTGGATTCAATACGAATAAACAAAGGAGCGGCTAAAGGATGATTTTACCCGAAAAATTTGAAGAACGCATGAGAACTATGCTCGGAAACGAATACGAGGATTTTAAGACAGCATTTGAGGACGAACCTATATATACCGGTCTGCGTGTAAATACACTCAGAACAAATGCTATTGACAAATTTATAAAAGTATTCGGCACTCAGGAGCCTGTTCCATGGTGCGGCAGCGGCTTTTACGTTGATAAAGCCAAGATTTCCGGAAATCATCCGTTCCACCTTGCCGGACTGTATTATTTCCAGGAACCGTCCGCTATGTGTGCGGCTCAAGGATTGCCTATAAGCGAAGGTGATTATGTACTTGACCTATGTGCCGCACCCGGCGGTAAAACTACTCAGGCAGGTGCTAAGCTTAACAATACGGGTATACTGGTGGCAAACGAAATTGTTAAAAACCGCTCTGCTATACTTTCCGGAAACGTTGAAAGAATGGGACTGACAAATACAATCGTTACAAATGAAACTCCGGATAAACTTGCAAAGAAATATCCGCTGTTCTTCGATAAAATAATTGTAGATGCGCCCTGCAGCGGCGAGGGAATGTTCAGAAAGGAATCACAGGCAATAACCGAATGGAGCATCGAGCATACCGTTTCATGCGGTGAACGTCAAAGAAACATTCTCAAATCAGCCCTCGCAATGCTTAAACCGGGCGGAATGCTGATGTATTCCACCTGCACATTTGCACCGGAGGAAAACGAAAAGGTTGCCGCATGGCTCATAGAGCAAGGGACCGAGCTTGTGGAAATCCCCGAACTATCCATGCTTTCGGATGGTGTAACCGAATGGGGCGGCGGCGAAAAGGATATGCATTTTGCAAGACGAATTTTTCCTCATAAAAATAGGGGAGAGGGACATTTTGCAGCATTATTCAGAAAGTCCGGAGACTTATCCACGGAAATGCAAAAAACAGACTTGAAAACGTGGAAAACCAAGAAAAATAATAATTCAAAGAGGGATAATTCAGGTCTTGAGTCAGCATTAAAACTGTATCGCGAATTTGAGAAAAAGGTTCTTAATGTTACGCTTGAGGGTGACCCGATATTATTCGGTGACAGGCTGTATCTTAAGCCGCATGGTATAGATGTGGATAAAATCAAGGTTATACGCTGCGGACTGGAGCTTGGAACAATAAAGAAAAACCGTTTCGAGCCGGCTCATGCCCTTGCTCTCGCTCTGGATGCCTCCAAACTTAAAAGCTATGTTGACATCGAGCTTGATGATGAAAGGCTTTATAAGTACCTTTCCGGCGATGTAATCCCCGCAGATGCCGACGGATGGTGTGTTGTATGCGTTGAAGGCTATTCCCTCGGATGGGGAAAGGCAAGCGGAGGTATGGTAAAAAATCATTACCCCAAGGGACTGCGATTAAGAGGTAAAATTTAAAAAAGAAGATGCCGCAAAACCCATTTGAGTTTTATGGCATCTTCTTTTTTATACCATTGCCGCAGCTGCCGTTAAAGCAATTGCTATCAGCATCAGTATTATATGTATCCAAAAAATTGCAAGTATTTTTGAATGATTTTCCGCTTCATAATGCTGCTTTATCAGTTTCAGCAGCACCAATGCCGCTCCGCATACTATAACAGGGGAGAAGTACCATACTATGAGTCGGTTCGTCCCACTGAAATATCCGCTTATCAGCTGCAAAATGACTGCAAAATACGCACAGCCGCTCAGCAAGCCGAATACTAAAAGCGGAGCAGGTCTTTTTAGCAAGGATAAAATTTTATTATTCATCTTCGTCCGGCTGATCCCATGAATGATATACGTTCTGTACATCATCATTATCCTCTAATACATCGAGGAGCTTTGTCATGTTCTTAATCTGATCCGGATCTGTAAGCTCTGTAAGAGTCTGTGCAATCATGCTTGCCTCAGCAGATGCAATCGTATACTTACCCTCAAGAGCTTCACGAACATCACCGACTGCATCAGGGTCTGTTGTAATCTCAATTACACCATCCTCTATGCTGATGTCCTCGGCACCCGCTTCAAGTGCATCCATTGTTACTTCTTCCTCGTCAATTTCGCCGTCCTCATCCTCTATGATGATTACACCCTTGCGATCGAACATAAAGCCTACGCAGCCTACCTGTCCGAGATTACCGCCGTACTTTGAAAATGCAGCTCTTACATCTGCCGCTGTTCTGTTTCTGTTATCTGTAAGTGTTTCAACAATTACAGCTACACCTGACGGACCATAACCCTCATATGTAATGCTCTCATAATCTGCTGTATCACCTGAACCGGCAGCCTTCTTAATTGTACGATTGATGTTATCGTTAGGCATATTGTTTGAACGAGCCTTTGCGATTACATCCTTCAAGCTTGAGTTATTATTCGGGTCCGGACCGCCTGCCTTTACGGCAACAATGATTTCACGGGCAATCTTTGTGAAAATCTTTCCTCTTGCAGCGTCATTTGCACCCTTTTTACGCTTAATTGTACTCCATTTATTATGTCCTGACATACTAAATCTCCATTCCGAAAAACAATATAAATTCTAATCTATATTATTGAGGAGGCTGCGGCAAAATACCGCAGCACTCTATATCTAAATCTTAATCAGACAATTACTTTGTAACAGTCCTTAGTTTATCTGGTCGTTAGGAACTTCTTCACCGTCAATGGTGATATTGATATCCTTATACATCGGCATACCTGTACCTGCCGGTATAAGTTTACCAATTATAACATTCTCTTTAAGTCCCTGAAGCGGGTCAATCTTACCCTTAATAGCCGCATCCGTGAGAACCTTTGTTGTCTCCTGGAATGATGCTGCCGATAAGAATGAATCAGTAGCAAGAGCAGCCTTTGTGATACCTAAGAGTACAGCTGACGAAGTAGCCGGAATTCCGCCATTCTTCTTTGCAATTTCATTTGCACGCTTGAACTCGAACATATCAACTGTTGAGCCGATAAGAAGATCTGTATCTCCCGCATCCTCAACCTTAACCTTACGCAGCATTTGTCTTGTGATAACCTCGACGTGCTTATCGTTGATACTAACACCCTGGCTGCGATATGTCTTCTGTACTTCACGTGCGATGTACTTCTGAACTGCACCTGCGCCGTTGATTCTAAGAATATCATTCGGGTTTACAGAACCAACTGTAATCTCGCCGCCCTTTTCGATGAACTGACCATCTTTAACCTTAATTGTAGCATCATAAGGAATTGCGTAGTTCACGGTTAATGATACATCATTTTCATCTGTTATAGTAACTTCTCTCTTATCCTTTGTATCGCTTACGCTTACACGTCCTGCAATCTCTGAAATTATAGCAACACCCTTTGGTCGTCTTGCCTCGAAAAGTTCCTCGACACGCGGGAGACCCTGTGTAATATCGTTACCGCCCGCAACACCGCCGGCATGGAATGTTCTCATTGTAAGCTGTGTACCCGGCTCACCGATTGACTGAGCTGCAATGATACCAACAGCTTCGCCTATGTTTACAAGGTTTCCTGTTGCAAGGTTACGTCCGTAACACTTAGCGCATACACCCTTTGCATTACAGTTAAGAACGTTTCTGATTTTAACTTTCTTGACACCGTGTTTAACAACTTTTTCCGCATCTATATCCGAGATAAGATTTGCTGACGGATCATTTGTATCATCCTTGACAGCCAATATTACCTCGCCTGTCTGCGGGTCAACAACGTCCTCCATAAGAACACGTCCGCTGATACGGTCATCAAGACCTTCAATGACACGCTTATCATCAACAATTTCTGTTACCCATTCGCCCTCTGTTGTTCCACAGTCAATTTCCTTAATGATAACCTCCTGTGATACGTCAACAAGACGACGTGTTAAGTAACCCGAGTCAGCTGTTCTTAACGCTGTATCTGTTAATCCCTTTCTTGCACCGTGTGATGAAATGAAGTACTCAAGTACGTTAAGACCCTCTCGGAAGTTAGCACGGATAGGAATTTCGACTGTACGTCCCTGCGTATCTGCCATAAGTCCTCTCATTGCGGCAAGCTGTCTGATCTGGTCCTTAGAACCTCTTGCTCCTGAGTCTGCCATCATGAATATCGGGTTAAACTCACCGAGATTTTCAAGCATGGCATCCGTAACCTTTGCCGATGTAGCACTCCAAATCTTAATTACATTGTTGTAACGGTCTTCATCTGTAAGTAAACCGAAGCGGTAGCTTTCTGTAATCTTTTCGATTTCAGCCTCTGCCTCTGCAAGATACTGCTTCTTAACTGCCGGTACGTTGATGTCCGAAACGGCAACCGTGATTGCTGCAAGCGTTGAGTGCTTATAGCCTGTTGCCTTAATCTTATCAAGCATATCGGCTGTAACCGACGTTCCGTGAACACGGATACATCTGTCTATAATCTTTCCGAGCTGTCCCTTACCTACGATAAAGTCAATCTCGAAATCATATCCCTTTTCCGGATCCGTTCTGTCTACATAGCCCAAATCCTGCGGAATGTTATTGTTAAATATAATTCTTCCGGCTGTTGTTGTTACTATTTTTGTACCTGTAACGCCATTTATTGTCTTTGTAACCTGAACGCCAATCTTTTCGTGAAGTGTACACTCCTTGTTAGCATATGCAAGCAATGCCTCATCTGTTGAAATGTACTTCTTCATGATAAGCTTCTTTGCCATTGTAAAGAGCTTCTTTGCAGATATCTGAATCGGGTTTTCTCTAAATGCAATTGTAACCGGATTTACGTGAATTTCGGTTTCATTCTTTAATACGTTCGGAAGAGTCTTTAAGTACATGAATGCGTCCTTAACAGATGCAAAACTCTTTATCGGCTCCTCTTCATCATAGATAGTACAGCCTTCCTCAGGCTCACCGTTTAATATCTGCTCTTCAAGATAGCTTAACTTAGCTTCATTTCCGCAAATCTCGTCTGCAATCCAATCATAATGCTCCTTGGTTAATGTAAGATAGTATGAACCAAGAATCATATCCTGTGTCGGAACTGCAACCGGATGTCCGTCCTGCGGCTTTAAGAGGTTATTTGCTGAAAGCATAAGGAAACGAGCCTCTGCTTGTGCCTCCGGTGAAAGCGGTAAGTGAATAGCCATCTGGTCACCGTCGAAGTCAGCGTTATATGCTGTACACACGAGCGGATGAAGCTTTAAGGCATGACCTTCAACTAATCTCGGTTCAAATGCCTGGATACCGAGACGGTGGAGTGTAGGTGCACGGTTTAAGAGAACCGGATGCTCCTTAATTACGTCTTCAAGAACATCCCAAACCTCCGGCTTAGCTCTCTCAACACGTCTCTTCGCACTCTTGATATTCGGTGCAAGTCCTCTTGATACAAGCTCCTTCATTACAAACGGTTTGAACAGCTCAATTGCCATTTCCTTAGGAACACCGCACTGGTAAATCTTCATTTCCGGACCTACTACAATAACCGAACGTCCCGAATAGTCAACTCGTTTACCTAAGAGGTTCTGTCTAAATCTACCTTGCTTACCCTTTAAGAGGTCTGAAAGTGACTTTAACGCTCTGTTTCCAGGACCTGTTACGGCACGTCCTCTTCTTCCGTTATTAATCAATGAGTCAACCGCTTCCTGAAGCATTCTCTTCTCATTCTTAATAATCATATCCGGAGCATGAAGCTCGATAAGCTTTTTAAGACGATTATTTCTGTTAATTACACGTCTGTAAAGGTCATTTAAGTCTGATGTCGCAAAACGTCCGCCGTCAAGCTGTACCATCGGTCTTAAATCCGGCGGAATAATCGGAATAACGGTTAATACCATCCATTCCGGTTTATTTCTTGATGTACGGAATGCCTCAACTATTTCAAGTCTCTTTACAATCTTGCCCTTTTTCTGTCCCTGTGCCGTTTCAAGTTCATCTCTCAATTCCTTTGAAAGAGCCTCAAGGTCAAGTTTTTCAAGAAGCTCCTTGATTGCTTCGGCACCCATTTCAGCCTTAAAACTGTCGCCGTACTTTTCACGAGCCTCTCTGTATTCCTTTTCGTTCAGAACCTGATTCTGAACAAGGTCACTGTCGCCCGAATCAGTTACTATATAGGCTGCAAAATACAATACCTTTTCCAACTGACGCGGAGAAATATCAAGAATAAGTCCCATTGATGACGGAACACCCTTGAAATACCAAATATGTGAAACAGGGGTTGCAAGAGTAATGTGACCCATTCTCTCACGTCTAACCTTTGATTTTGTAACCTCAACACCGCACTTTTCGCAGATTTTACCCTTGTTGTTTATTTTCTTATACTTACCGCAGTAGCACTCCCAGTCCTTTGTCGGTCCGAAAATTCTCTCACAGTACAAGCCATCTCTTTCCGGCTTGAGTGTACGGTAATTTATAGTTTCAGGCTTTGTTACCTCACCGTGAGACCATTTAAGAATGGTCTCAGGTGATGCAAGGCCTATTTTAATTGATTCCAGACTATTGAATTCTAACATTTATAAACCTCCGTATCAGAAATCGCCGTTTTCATCATCTTCGCCGCTAAAGGCATCGTCATCATAGCTGTCATCATAGTCATAATCG
>USPO01000046.1 GCA_900556575.1 uncultured Eubacteriales bacterium | reverse complement strand
TATAAATGCCGTGCCTTTATTGCTTGTCTTATACCATTTAGAATTTTCATATCATATGATACCTCATACCCCGGCCAAGCCGGATATAAGTGAGATGAATGCCGATGATTATCGTGGTCTCCGTATATATCCAATGCCCACTCTTTTAATGCACCATATTCGTTATACATATATTGAGGTATGTGTTCATAAAAGCTTTCCAATTCTTCTATTGAAAATTCTGTTATTATCCCTTTTGTACATAATATTTTTGCCATTCTGATACTGTCATGTGCTGCCGCAATATCCATTGTACAGTTTGCCACAACAGTTTCGGGTTTATTGTAGACTTCTTCCGAAAATCCATTTTCCGGTGAATAACCCGGAACAAATATGTATCTATGATTTAAATTTTTGTTAAGTACAGTTCCGTCATTAATATGCATTTTTTTATTCTCATCAATATAAAAACGTTCATCCACAAATCCAAACCAAAAATTCACAAGCTTTGTTATCAATGGTTTCAATATATCCTGCTCAAGATCAAGATACCTGCTACTATCACTTAACCTTTCTTCAGATAAATCCAACAGCTCAGATATTGATTTAAGTTCTATATCATATCTCAATAAAATTTTTCTGTTCCCATAACATTCCCAATATTCAAATATGGGTAACAGCTGCCATGCCGCTCCGGCATTCCAAAATATCATAGGATACCCCGGCGGTGTAGAATAAAAGCTTCCGCAGCCTGCACCATCCATTCTTGACGGTGCTTTCAAAGCATTTTTTATTCCATTTATTTTTTCTGCATTTTTTATCCAATCAATAGCATGGTCAAGAACAAAATTTATATAACTTTCTGCACATTCCGGTAAATTACCTGTGTTAATACCCGATATTTGAGCATTTGTATTGGCATTTACGGTATGATCTCCACTCCATGATGCCATGAAATTTCCAATCCATATTCCTCCCAAACGTGCTGTTGAATAACCATGTGAACATATAACGGTATATCTTGAATTGCTATACAACCTATTTAACCATGTATCGTTTATCTGATACTCATTGTTTTCGCCTATTCTTTGTAATCTATGCAATTCACTGTTTGTCACATATTCCTCTTTCGTTTCTTCATCACTTCCCAGCCGAAGCTTTACCGAATTAAACATAGTTTTATGTAACGATATATGTTCTTTAAGCATACGATTATATATTTTTGTATCAGGACTAATATTATTTTTATTTATATATTCATTAAGTTCATTTCTTAATCTGTCATATACATTTTTACCCGATTTACTGTAATCTGTTTTTGCTAAAATCATTATATTATTGCATTTTTCTATTTTAAGATATTTTTTTACTGTTTTTATTTCTTCTTTTTTACCTTCTTCTCTTCCAAAAAATCTACCATCTGCCATAAATGAATATTCTTCATTAAAACGACTTAATTCTCCGTCTGTTATTATTTTTAAAACAACAGCAAATGTTGCCCCCGAAAGCTTTGTTTTCCCATTCCTTATGCTATTATCAATATAATTTATCGGAAATTTTCCATGCAATAATAATTCTCCATTATTCTCATTTACTTCGTATGTTATATCAGGCATACATTCTCTTTTAATTTTTCCGTCTATACCCATTTCATATATATTATCAAACGATAATGTATAATCTCTTGTTTTATCTGTATTTATTAATGACACCGCTATACCACTTTTTCGAGATACAAAGCTTTTTTGCACCTGCTTAACATCGGCTAAAACAAAGCTGCTTATTTCTCCGCTCTCAAAATTTACCGCACGCTCATAATTAATTATCTTTGACTTTTTACTCTCTATTCTAAGTTGTCCTGCCGGAAAATACGCTCTTGAACCACAGGAAACATAATTGTCCATATTATATTTATTTTTATAATACTCCTTTACCTTGTCACACCAGTTTCCAACATTATTTTTTAACAGCACATTTCTTTTTATTTCATCCATAAAGGAATAAATATACGGTGTTTCCTGTGGATTAACTGTATCCATAACACATTTTGTATTATTATATATAATAACATCATTATCAGGTGACATTGTTTCTATTAATCCCATTTCCCCGTTTGATGTAAATAAGCCATATCTCCAATTATTGCTTGTTTTTGCTTTTTTTATATCATAATATGTTTTTTCATAAAATCCATTATGCATCTTATACCTCCCTATATAATCTCTTTATTAAATTCAATGCAGCCGACTTATTTAAATCAATGCAATGATTCCGTTTTGCTCACCGGAAACATCTCTGTGACAATTTACATTCCTGTACAGAAAACGTTAATTAGAAGTTAGCAAGATTATAACTCTCACTGAAACTTTAAAATAAAACCGGCCGCAATTTATACATTGACAACTGAATCTACTCCATAACGTATTATGTTTTTCTACATATATTTTATCATACATATTAATCACTTATCAATTATTGATTTATAACATTTTATTTCATTTTTCTATTTCACCGCTTGCATTTTTTCACACTCTATGATATAATTTTTTTATAATTCTTATTGAGCTTATGTTTAGAAAGGAGTACTTATGAAATTTCTTCCTATTTATATAAAATACATATCAAATAAATATAATCCCAAAAATAAGGGACATATAATTTTAAAATCAGCTAACGGTGATATTACTTTTATGAATAAAGAACATATATCGGATGTTTCCAACTATACTACATTTATTGCTTTTGACGGAGTTTTATCTGACGACATTCTGAATAACACCTCTTTTCCGAATAGAGCTGTATTTACATCATGCGAAGCAAAAAATTACTCCGATATATATAATTTATATGATGAATTGTCAAAGGAATTTAAACATGATAAACACTCAGAATTAAAATGCTCCGTTTTATTGTATAAGTTATTAATCATAATGCATTTTTGCCTTATTCCTGATTATAACAGTGAATTTCAGTATGAAAAATCATTGCTTGCTCCAATTTTTGAACTTATACATAATTCCTCTCACTCAATAGACATTTCACTGCAAACAATGTCCGACCTGACAGGATTATCGGTAATGCATATATCACGTTCATTTAAAAAAGTTTTAAATGACACACCCGCACATTTTCTTGCTATAAAACGCTTAAAGGATGCAAAAAAATATTTACTGACAAAGCCCGATATGAATATTGCTGATATTGCCTCGGAATCAGGTTTTATATCCCTAACCAACTTTAACTCAATGTTTAAGCGAGAATATGGTATAACTCCTCATGATTACAGAAATAAATATATTAATCTTCCTATTCCCGATGACTTAAAATACTATCCGGAGTATCAGCCGTTATATATAACAAATGCACGCAATTATGAAAATATTGATATAATCGATAGAATTCCAATAGCCTGTCCGGCATACAGACTTACTATTGTAACGGATGGAACAGGACTGTTTACAGATGAAACAGGAAATACTTATGTATTAAAAAAAGATGATATGTTTCTTAATACCCCTTTTATGAAATATAAATTTGAAGCCGTAAGCAGACCATTCAGTGCAATAGACATATCTTTTCAAGGCACTTATGAAAATGAAATAATTTCATATTTTGAGCTTGAAGGGCAAACAGCTTTTTGTAACACTTTGGGATTTCCTTATGACTTTCAGCAAAGCATCTCCTACATATGGAGAAACTTCTGGACATTTGAAAAAGAAGCTCTTTTAGAATGTTCTTTGCTTATATATGAAATAATACTAAAGCTTTATGAGCTTAAACACTATAACTATGATAAAAAAATCAATTCTAAACTACAGCCCGCAATAGATATAATAGAAATGTTCTATATGCACGATATTTCCATTACTGAGCTTGCTGACTCTATAGGATACTCCGTGTCTGCCTTCACATCCGATTTTAAGGCAGCCTTCGGAGTTTCTCCAAAAAAATATCTTATTAAATTCAGATTGAATAAAGCCTCTGACCTATTAAAAAAATATCCCGAAATGAACCTTAATAATATATCTAAAAGATGCGGATTTTCTTCTGTATCTTACTTTTGTTCTTCTTTCCGAAAAAGCTTTAATATGTCCCCATCGGAATACCGCAAAAACAATAAATAATTTAATCCTAAACTTGGAGGCTGCTGCAAAACTCAAAGAGTTTTGTGACAGCCTCTGGGGCTGTAGAAAAATAGTGCAGAACGAACGAAACGAAGGGTGCATCCCCGTTAGTACGTCGAGGGTTTTGTTTCGTTCTATTTATGCGGTCTATGCATTTTGCTATAGCCCCAACATATTTTTTACGAAAACAATCCTCTTAATCGGTTTCTGTTTCTTTCCGCTCTGTCTGTTCCCTTTTCTACTTCAATATTAACAAAGTCACCCTCTGCCGCTTCCGGTACAAATATCTTCGGTAAATCTGCATAGCTGCCATCCGGCAGCTCAACAACCGCAAAATCACCTTCAAAACGGTCAATCGTTACCTTCATTTAGCATTCTTCCTTTCTACTTTCTTTCCGTCCGATACAAAACATATTGTTCCTTCTTTATCGGTTCGTATAACCTTTGCTCCCGCTGTTTCCCAGCGTTTTAATATCTCATCCTTAGGAAGTCCGTAGCTGTTATCCTTGCCGACACTTACAATTGCATACTTTGCCTTTGTTTTGTTTACAAAATCCTGTGATGATGAGGTTTTACTTCCGTGATGTCCTACCTTTACAACATCGCACCGAACATCATTTGTTATTTCTCCTTCGCTCAACGCTTCCGCATCTCCCATAAAAAGAAACGATGTACTGTTAAAATTAAGCTTAACAACCGCACTGTAATCATTTAATTCCTCATAATCCGTACCGTTAGGTGCTATTATATCAGCACTTAATTTATCTCCCGATATAATGCTCACACCTGCCTTTGCCTGCTTTACGGGTATATTCTTTTCTTCAATAACATCGAGCATTTTTTCAAAGGTCTTTGTATTTGCACTTGCATCCGGCATATAAATCTGACCTATATCAAAAGTTTGTAATACCTTTGCCATACTTCCTATATGGTCTGCGTGAGGATGAGTCGCAACAACATAATCCAGCTTTTTTGTTCCTTTATTTTGAATAAAGCTTATTATATCATTCCCGGACTCTGACGTTCCCGCATCTATCAGCATTGTCTTTCCGTCCGGCAGTTCTATATATTCACTGTCACCCTGTCCCACATCAAGATAGTATACACTCAAATCTCTGCTTATTTTTCCGGCACTGTTTCCGGCAGTATCGCCCGTACCCTGCAGCGATAAAAGTGTATCATACACTGTATTCAATGTACTTTCGGCACTGCACCCTGCAAGCATAAACGCAGATAATGCCGCTGCTATAATTCTTTTTAAATACTTCATATTTTCTCCTTATGCACAAAGGGCTGCCGTAAAATAAAACAGCAGCCAAGCAAATATTTATTTAATACTTAATCAATCCTCAATTAATCCGGCATCTCCCGCAATCTTAAGGAATGCATCTATGCCTTCACGAGCCGTTGCCTCATCAACATCATATTCTTTAAGCATTTCATCGAGCATTGCCTGATATGTTGTCCCATTCTGCAAAAGTTTCCATAAAAAAGCTCCCGACTCATTTAATGTAATAAGTCCGTTAAACTCTTCCGATGCCTGTCCTACTGCAACAACAACATTTCTGCCGCCTACACTTCTTAATAAAAATCCCTTTTTTGTTTTCATTGTTATATTTCCTTTCTGTCTCTTAATTTCCCTTGCTCATTCTTTCATATGATACATGAGCCGCCTCCGGATTCATGTTACAGTACAATTTATATGTAGGAATCTGATTAATTACAGCGTCAAGCACATCAAGCATTTGCTGCATTCTTTCCTCCTCATACGGACGTACTGTCTGATTTAATATTCTATACATTGCCTCTTCCGGTTCCATGCGGTCAATTTTGTTTTCCTCTCCTCTTTCCAAAGCGCAAATTCCCTGAAGCGGAACACCTTTATTTACATTCCAATCTGTCTTTCCCGAAAACGGAGTACCGTACACATATATACCATTATCTTTAAGCATAATCGCCGGTTTATCGTCATTTAGAATATACGAACCTTCAAATTCCTTTAACCACAGCTGTGTATGTGTGCTTTTTCCTGTTCCCGAAGGTGCGCTGAAAAGATAACCCTTTTCCTCATAAACAACTGCCGAAGAATGAAGAAGCATACCTTTGAATGCCGGGAGTGCATTATAAAACTCCGAACCCATCCATATATACTCACAATCCTCTAATGTTAAATGAGGATTTTCTTTCTGACGTTCTGCGAGAAATTCATCCGAAAGACGTATCTTTATATTACTCGGTCCGTCCTCACCGACTATATAAGCTTCACTTTGCTTTTTTGTTCTGGGATACTTCAAATCCATATCAACCAAAACTCCCGCTATATTATAAATCATTGGCAAAACCCTTTCTTTTCATCTATTACCATACTATTATACACTATATATGAAAAAAAAGCAATAGAATTTCTAAAAAAAATGCTGTTTTAATAAAAAAAGTTAGTTTAAAGAAACATCGGTTACCCAAAAAACATATAGGAGGACTCTCTAAAAATTGTCCTCCCATATATTTTTATTTAAAAACCAATTATAAATTATTTACTGTCTGATATATACTGTCCCTTCGGGGCTAACATCATTCGTAGAGTTCCATATCATAATTTTAACATTTTTATATGAATTAAATATTTCCGGCAATACAATTTTATTAAGCCCGTAATCAAGCTGTTTTGATATAGAGGTACAGTCAAATAATCTACCCTCATCATCGTATGCCGAAATCACTATATTACTCGTATCTCCTAAATTGTCCGGCTGCTGTACCCTTATAACAGCACTGCCGTCTGACTCTCCTATCGCCTTATTTTCCTTCTTATGTCCTATAAGCCAATTTACAACATTTACATTATCGTCTAAATATGCATAAGGGACACTAAAATGGTCTGCTCCGTCAATTACCGTTACATTCACTTCTCCGCCATATTCCTTTACGGTATTTATAATTTCCATTGAATTTTCCGGTTTTACTATTTTATCTTCAGAACCGATAAAAGCCCAGGTCGGTAACGACGCTATTGCATCTACCTTATCCTGAGTGATTTTAGGGACACTTCCGCTCATTGGTGCAATGCAAGAAAACAATCTCGGATATTCCGCCGCAATAGACAGTGTTCCCGTACCTCCCATACTATGTCCCGTTAAGCTTATTCTTGTTTTATCTATTTTTTGTGTATTCACTATATGCTCGATTAATGCCCTTACCGTTTCCTTTGCGTCCGCCCATGCTTTATAATCAGACGAAAGCTGCGGAAAAACTATGTATGCCGGAACATCGTTAAATTTTCCTTCCTTAGTCCAGTAACAAAATCCCGCCGCCTTGCTATCATCAGCCGGAGGCTGTACCAGCTGATTTATATCGTCACCTTTGCCGCTTCCGCCATGAAGATATACTATAAGCGGCATATTTTCCGCTGCATTTGCCGGAGTAAACAGCCAATAATTAATTTCTTCCGTATCACTGATTTTATAGCTGTATGACTTAAACTGCGGTGCAGAATTTTCTTCTGCATTAACATAAAATCCACTAATCACAAAAAAAGCTATAAATGCAATAAGAGCCGCTAAGCCCTTTGTTATCTTATTCACTTTCATAACCCACCTCTGTTTTCTTACTCCGCTGTATTACTTTTCTTTCCTCTGTTTTGGCTGTTCGTTCCAGACCTCTCTGCCTCTCCCTTTCTGCTTGTACCGGAACTTTTCTTTCCCTGTAATTTTTGTGTTGTATTTGATGAAGTATCTTTATTCCCGGAGCCTTCCCCGCTGCTGCCGCTTGCTCCGGATTTCTTCTTTGCTCCTTCGGAGGCGGAGCTGTTTTCTCCGCCATCCTTTTTCGTACCGCTTTTGCTGCTATTTCTTTCTTTGTTTGTTGTATCTGTACTTTTTTCTGCTTTTTTCTTCGGAGTTTCCGACACATTATTTTTCTGCGATTTATCAGCTGAACTTTTTTTATTTTCTTGTCCTGCCGGCTCTTTTATTCTATCAGAATTTTTTCCTGTCCCTGAATGTGTTTCGTTTCTCTTTTCGGGCAGACTTATATTTTGCCCGATGCTCTCTGTTGAAAATGAACCGCTGTTTTCAGATATATTTACATTATTCTCATTTTGATTTTCAGAACCTTCACTTTGTTTTTGATATACATTACCTATCTCCGTATAAATTTCTTTAGTCGAAGTCCCTCTTAACTTTTCTGTATTTTCTTCAAGGCTGCCGCCATACATTTCTGTGTACTCCTTTACTGCACGAAGTCTTTTAGGGGATACTTTATTGTTAATAGCATCTTCATTTTCTTCCTTGCTTACGCTATTAACATCTACTACAAGATTTTTACTTTTCAGTTTCTCAGATGTTTCATTAATTATCCCTCTAAGCTTTTCTTTATCAGCTGCAACATCAATTTCTACATCCATGTTCCCATCATTAATATATTGCTTTTCTATACACGAATTTACTATTTCATCAATGCATTTCTCTGCATTCTTTTCCTTAAAGCTGTACTCTGAAATCAAATTTTTCGCATCCTCATTTAACGGTACAACATCAATAACCTTCTCAAAGCAATTTAAATCAAGTCTAATACTCGGATTTATATCAACATATATATAATCCGACGGCGTATTGTATACCGCATATCCCGATACTCCGCTTGCCAAAAACGCTGCACAGCACGCTGCCGCCGCCATAACTCTCTTATGGGAATATGATATTATTTTTATTTTTTGTCCAACTTTATAATTACGATTTCTTATTTCGGTAATTGCACCGTTTTTTTGAAATATAATTGCCCTATCATTATTTATCTCCATAACAATGCCATTCATATGTTCACCTCCCAATGTACGGATCAAAATATTCCGCTAAAATTTCATAATTACCGTTAAGAATTAATATCCCCATTATAATATACGGTCTGTAACGCTCAGTTATTTTTTTATTCAGCTTTAATTCAGACAAAATTTGTGTTGACGGGAGACATTTCTTTCTGTAAAGAGAGTCCAAAAGTTTTTTATTTTCAACCACATACCTTGCCGCCTTCACACAGGCCTTCCTTGTCCTCGAAAGTTTAGGTGCTGCCGACGGCAGATTGGTAAATACAATACCAAATTGCTTTAGTTCTTCCTTTAATGAATATATTTCCAAAGCTGTTTCCGACATCCCCGCACCCACATCTTCAACCTC
>USPO01000045.1 GCA_900556575.1 uncultured Eubacteriales bacterium | reverse complement strand
CAGCTGGTAATATTAATTACGGGGCTGCAGCAAATGCACAGACCGCATAAAGCGAATAAAACAAATTGAAAACAGCCTCCTTAAACCTACTAAACCTATAATATGAAAGGGATGACAATTTATGAAAAGTACAACAGCTTGTTTCACAGGTCACAGACCTATGTTTTTTAAATTTGAGCATAATGAAAATGACCCGCAATGCATACGAATTAAAGAGCGTATGCGTGCGGCTGTAATAGACCTTATCGATAATCACGGAATACGCAATTTTTTAAGCGGCATGGCAGACGGAGTTGACCGCTGGGCCGCAGATATTATTATTGACCTAAAGAAAGCGTATCCAGATATAACTCTTGAATGTGCTATTCCGTATGTACTTCAGTACAATGAATGGACAGACTGGAACCGTCCGCACTATCACGAAATAATCAAAGTTTGTGATAAAGTTACATATATTCAGGAAAAATACACAGAGGACTGTTTTTTAAAGCGTGACCATTACATGGTTGACCAAAGTTCACAGGTGATTGCCGTATGGTCAGGTGTTCCGAGCGGTACGGGAGATACCGTTGAATACGCAAACGAAAACGGAGTTAATGTAATCTACATTAGCTTAGAATAATATGCACAAATTGTGCTGAATTGGAAATTAAATATTTTTTAAATGCCGAGACTTTTTCGGCATTTAAAAATGTTTATCTCTAATTAATTTAACGGAAGGAATATTCACCGAAATGAAACTTTACGGCTTTAATAATCTAACTAAATCACTAAGCTTTAACATCTATGACGTATGCTATGCAAAAACACCGCGTGAACAGCTTGATTATATAGCATATATCGACTCGGAATACAATTCCGAACGACTTACAAAAATGATGTTCAAGCTTACAGATATGATTGGTGCTCACGTCCTGAATGTTTCAAAGCAGGATTACGAGCCGCAGGGAGCAAGCGTTACTTTTCTCATCGCAGACGGCAGCATGAAGCCTGTCGGAGAAAATCTTGAGGACGCAGCTATGAAATATAACGATACTATTGTTGCTCATCTTGATAAAAGCCATATCACAGTGCATACCTATCCGGAATTTCATCCGGAAAGAAGCATTGCAACTTTTAGAGTTGATATAGATGTCGCAACCTGCGGAGAAATTTCTCCGCTGCATACATTAGACTATCTTATAGGCAGCTTTGATTCAGATATTATAACCATGGATTACCGTGTACGTGGATTTACACGTGATATGTCCGGTCAGAAGCTTTTCCTCGACCACGATATAACCTCAATTCAAGACTATATTGATGATGCTACGCTTAACAGATATATTGCAATGGACATGAATATGTATCAGGCAAATCTATTCCACACAAAAATGATGATTAAGGAACTTGATTTGGCAAACTATCTTTTTAATACCAATGTATATGACCTAAGTGAGGACTTGCGAATGGAAATTTCCGAAAGTCTGCGCAAGGAAATGATTGAAATTTACAGCGGTAAAAACGTATTCTGACAGAAAGGAAATTACTGCATTGAATATTGAACTTCAAAAAAAGGCTCCCGTCCTTGAGGCACTGAACAAACTTAAGCATATGAGAATTGTTCCGTTTGATGTTCCGGGACACAAAAGAGGAAAGGGAAATCCCGAGCTTACCGATTTTCTCGGTGAAAAATGTATGTCGGTCGACGTTAATTCAATGAAACTGTTGGATAATCTTTGTCATCCGGTATCCGTTATAAAAGAAGCAGAAGAAATAGCTGCCGATGCATTTGGTGCCAATCATGCCTTCTTTATGGTAGGCGGAACTACCTCAGCCGTACAGAGTATGGTTCTTTCCGTATGTCAGCCGGGAGACAAACTCATTCTGCCTCGAAATGTACATCGTTCTGCAATTAATGCAATGATTTTATGCGGTGCTATACCTATATATGTAAATCCTGAAACAAACTCAAGACTCGGAATTTCCTTGGGTATGAAAGTAAGCGAGGTTGAAAAGGCGATAAAAGAAAATCCGGACGCAAAAGCCGTTCTTGTAAACAATCCTACCTATTACGGTATTTGCTCCGATATAAAATCAATAGTCAAGCTTGCACACAAGCATGGAATGAAAGTCCTTGCAGACGAGGCACACGGAACACACTTCTATTTCGGTGACGGTCTCCCCTGCTCCGCAATGGCTGCCGGTGCCGACATGGCATCCGTAAGTATGCATAAGAGCGGCGGTTCCCTTACACAAAGTTCATTTCTCCTTACAGGGCCTAATGTAAACTATGACTATGTACGTCAGATTATAAACCTCACTCAAACCACAAGCGGTTCATATCTGCTCATGTCGAGCCTTGATATTTCAAGACGAACTCTTGCACTTGAGGGACAGGAAATAATCAAGAAAATTAAAGGACTTGTGGAGTATGCAAGAACCGAAATCAATCAAATCGGTGATTTTTATGCTTACGGCAGAGAGCTTATAAACGGTGACTCAATCTATGATTTTGATGACACTAAACTCTCGATACATACGCTCGATGTAGGACTTGCCGGAATAGAGGTATATGATATACTTCGTGACGACTATGATATTCAGACCGAGTTCGGAGACCTCGGAAATCTGCTTGCATATGTATCTGTAGGCGACAGAGAAAAGGATATAGAGCGATTAATCAGTGCTTTATCCGAAATCCGCCGTCTTTATAAGCGTGATAAAACAGGTATGATTGACAGCGAATATATCAATCCAAAGGTAATTCATGCACCCCAGAAGGCATTTTATGCCGATAAAGTTTCATGTCCCTTGCACGATTCAGTCGATAAAATATGTACTGAGTTTGTAATGTGCTATCCGCCCGGAATACCAATTCTTGCACCGGGGGAACTTATTACACAGGAAATAATCGATTATATAGATTATGCCAAAGAAAAGAACTGTACTCTGTTAGGTACAGAGGATATAAATACAGAACGGATAAATGTTATGAAAGACGGAAGTTATTTCTTAGTAAAATAAAAGGGAGTAAAATGTCATGGATTTATGGTTTACTGAACAGCACACACCGGATGTGCATTTTTCAATAAAAGTTGACCGCCAGATTTATTCCGGCAGAAGCGAGTTTCAGAGAATCGATATTTTTGATTCTCCGGAATTCGGACGTTTTCTGACTCTTGACGGCTATATGATGCTTACCGAAAAGGACGAGTTTATATATCATGAAATGATTGCACACGTTCCTATGGCGGTACATCCGAACGCAAAGAACATCCTTGTAATCGGAGGAGGAGACGGCGGAACAGTCCGCGAGCTTACACACTATGATACAATAGAAAATATAGACCTCGTTGAAATAGATGAGCTTGTTGTTGAAGTATGCCGCAAGCACCTTGTACAAACTGCCGGTGCATTAAGCGACAAGCGTGTACATTTCTTTTTTGAGGACGGATTGAAATATATCCGCCACTGTGAAGATAAGTATGATA
The DNA here is from genome assembly GCA_900556575.1 of uncultured Eubacteriales bacterium. Classification (GTDB taxonomy): domain Bacteria; phylum Bacillota; class Clostridia; order UBA1381; family UBA1381; genus UMGS1958. The sequence continues at coordinate 5,820 of USPO01000045.1, read as the reverse complement.
TAATAATAGTAGACTCAACAGACCCGTTCGGTCCGGGAGAGGGGCTTTTTACAAAAGAATTCTACGGCAGCTGCTATAAGGCACTGCATGAGGACGGAATAATGGTTAATCAACACGAGAGTCCGTTCTATCCTCAGGATGCATATGCAATGCAAAGAGCGCATAAAAGAATAGTGGAATCATTCCCCATAAGCCGAGTTTATCAGGTTCATATACCAACCTATCCATCGGGTCACTGGCTTTTCGGATTTGCCTCAAAGAAGTATCATCCTATACATGATCTCCATCCGGCAAAATGGAGTGCCTTGGGAATAAAAACCCGCTACTACAACCCAAAGCTGCATATGGGTTCTTTCTATCTTCCAAACTATGTAGAGGAGCTTTTAAAAGATGTTGAATAAAAATATAGAAACCTTTATAGGCTGCGACAATGAGTATGATGACTCAAAAATCGTAATTTTCGGAGCCCCGTTTGACTCAACGACATCATACAGACCTGGAACAAGATTTGCAAGCCGCACAATGAGAGCCGAGTCATACGGACTTGAAACATACAGTCCGTACCAAAATCTTGACCTCGAAGACTATGCCGTATTCGATGCCGGCGACCCCGAATTATGTTTCGGAGATGCAGAACTTGCATTGAACGATATTACAGATATAACACGAACAATATTAAATGACGGAAAGCTGCCTATGATGATAGGCGGTGAACATTTGGTAACACTCGGTGCCGTAAGAGCTGTCGCAGAAAAATACCCTGATTTACACATAATTCATTTTGATGCCCATGCGGATTTAAGAGATGATTATTTGGGTGCAAAGCTTTCACACGAATCTGTATTACACCGTTGCTGGGATATTGTCGGTGACGGAAAAATCTTTCAATTTGGAATAAGAAGCGGTGACCGTTCGGAATTTGAATGGGGTAAAAATCATGTAACAACTCATTTATTCAATTTTGAAACACTTGATGAAGTAATTGAACAGCTCGGCGATACGCCCGTTTATTTTACTCTTGATTTAGATGTACTTGACCCTTCAATTTTCCCTGGAACGGGAACACCCGAAGCAGGCGGAGCAACATTTAAAGAATTGCTTGAAGCTGTATTAAAACTTGGAAAGCTGAATATTGTAGGAACAGATATAAATGAGCTTTCACCTCCATTAGACACAAGCGGTGCGTCAACTGCGGTTGCATTAAAAATTTGGCGCGAATGGACACTATGTCTTTCGGAAAAGCTGAAATAATATTTAAAAGGAGGCTGTTGCAAAAAACTCAAAGAGTTTTGTGACAGCCTTGTTGGGCTACAGAAAAACAATGCAGACCCCATAAAGCGAACTCAATGTGACCAAATTAATCACAAAAAATGGCTTATTTATTTTGTTTTATTTGCTTTATGCGGTCTGTGCATTTTGCTACAGCCCCTTTTTAAGAATATTTAGAAAGGATAAAACATAATGAATATAAAAATGCCTAAATCGGTAAAGCAAATCATTTCCCGCCTCGGAGAGGCAGGCTATGAAGCATATGCTGTCGGCGGCTGTATTCGTGACAGTATAACCGGTGCTGTACCTAATGACTGGGATATTTGCACTATTGCTCTGCCCAATCAAGTAGAGGAAGTATTTTCTGATATGCACATAATAGAAACCGGACTTCAGCACGGCACTGTTACATTAATGATTGACCATGTAGGCTATGAAATCACTACATACCGTACAGAAGGTACATACAGCGACCGCCGCAAGCCGGACCATGTAAATTTTGTTACCGACTTAAAAGAGGATGTTAAAAGACGTGATTTTACAATAAATGCAATGGCATACAATGATACAAACGGATTGCAGGATTATTTCGGCGGAATTGATGACTTAAACGCACACATTATAAAATGTGTCGGAATTGCCGATGAGCGTTTCAATGAGGACGCATTGAGAATACTTCGTGCAATGCGTTTTGCTGCAACATTTGATTTTGAAATAGAAAAGGAAACAGCTGCGGCAATGCACAAAAATAAGGAACTCCTTTCTTATGTATCAATGGAAAGAATAGCTGTTGAGCTGCTGAAGCTTTTAAAGGGAAAGGGTGCCGGAAGAATACTAAGAGAATTTTCAGATATATTGGCAGTTGTAATTCCCGAAATTCTCCCCTGCATAGGCTTTGACCAACACAGTAAATGGCATTGCTATGACGTATGGGAGCATACTCTCGCCTCAATAGATTCCGCAGAACAGGACAGTATTCTTCGCCTGGCAATGCTCCTTCATGATATAGGAAAACCCGACTGCTTTACTTTAAAGGACGGAGAGGGGCATTTTTACGGTCATGCCGAAATCAGTGAAGAAAAAGCACGAATAATAATGAAAAGGCTAAAGCTTTCAAACGATATAACAGCTACTGTGAGATGTCTTGTAAAGCACCATGATGCATACGGTCAAATAGGTGAAAAAGGAATTAAACGTCTGCTCAATAAAATAGGAATGGAAAATGCCCGAACTCTGTTAAAGGTAACTTATGCGGATATGTGCGGACAGGCTCCCGAAAAGAAAATGCTTAAAACGGAACGCATCGAATATGTTCGTGAAATTCTTGATAAAATCGAAGCGAACAATGAATGTGTAAGCATTAAATCTCTTGCGATAAACGGTCATGACCTAATGCAGATTGGATTAAAAGGAAAACAAATCGGCGAAGCATTGGAAAAGGCTCTGAATGGAGTAATCGATGAAACAGTTGAAAATGAGCATGATGCTTTAATGGATTTTATTCAAAAACAACAGATATAAAACAGGACGATGTTTCAAAATATAAGTCAAAACATTGTTCTGATTGTAAATAGGAGTTGAATGGAGTATGAGGGGATTCTCCCCTTATATTAAAATCTGACGGTGTGTATTCCGGGTTTCTCAAAGCAAAAAAAGTTTCGCAATCAAATTGCGGAACTTTTTTTGTTTCATTATTTGATTATTTGAGGCTGTTGCAGCTCCTTATTTTGAATAATGTTCTCCCGTAATCGAGAATACAACCCATTTAGCTATACTTTCCGCATGGTCTCCTATTTTTTCAAGATATTTTGCAATCATGAGAATATCAATTGCCTGCTCATCTCCATGCTCGCTTTTTCTTATACCATCCATTATATCTGCCTTAATCTGATTAAAAAGATTATCAACCTTTATATCATAGTTTACTACCATTTCAGCCATATTCTGATCTTTCTTCACATATGCCTCTACCGCTGTTGTAACCATAAATATGGTCTCCTCTGCCATTTTACGGATATAATCCGGAATGTGTGAATTTTTTAGTCTGTCTGACTTAATTAAAATTTCACATATATCTGCTGACTGGTCACCTATTCTTTCCATGTCCGTAACCATCTTAAGCGCCGCACTAATCTGTCTTAAATCCCTTGCTACCGGCTGCTGCTGCAATAACAGTTTGAAGCAAAGATTTTCAACATCACGCTCGGCATGATTAATATCGTCCTCACGCTCCATGACTCTCTTTGCATCCTCTACATCACTGTTTGCAACTGCTCTTGCCGCAGTAGCAATAGACTCCTCAATCATTGAACCCATTTCTGTAAGAAGTTCATTAAGCTGTGCAAGCTGGCGGTCAAATCTGTTTCTCATTTTCTTCCCCTTTCAAAACATATATTACTTTATTCTGCCGCATATTAAACTATACATTTTATACAATCAACCGAATCTGCCCGTTATATAATCTTCTGTTCTCTTGTCCTTCGGGATGCTGAACAGCTTTTCTGTTTCATCGTACTCTATAACCTCACCCAAAAGGAAAAACGCTGTTTTGTCGCTAACTCGTGTTGCCTGCTGCATATTATGTGTAACCATAACAATAGTATATTTATCCTTCAAATCAATTACAAGATCTTCGATTTTTGACGTTGAGATAGGATCGAGTGCCGAGGTTGGTTCATCCATCAAAAGCACCTCCGGTTCTACCGCCAAGGCTCTTGCAATACATAATCTTTGCTGCTGACCGCCGGACATACCCAATGCACTCTTTTTTAACCTATCCTTTACCTCATCCCAGATAGCCGCATTTCTTAATGACTTTTCAACTATTTCATCAAGCTTTGCTTTTGAACGAATACCATGCGTTCTCGGTCCGTATGCAATATTATCATATATGCTCATTGGGAATGGATTTGGCTTTTGGAATACCATTCCTACCCTCTTTCTTAAAATATTTACATCCATATTACCGTAAATATCTTCGTTATCGAGAAGAATATTTCCCGTTATTCTGCACCCCTCAACAAGGTCATTCATTCTGTTTAACGACTTCAACAAAGTCGATTTACCGCAGCCTGAAGGTCCTATAAAGGCTGTTACTTCATTCGGCTGAATTTCAAGTGCAATGTTCTTCAATGCATGAAACTTACCATAATATAATTCCATATCTGAAATGGAAAACTTTGAATTACTCATGATTTTTCCCCTTTATTTACTCGTAAGCTTGTTTGCCAAAAATGCCGACAGCGTATTTATCAAAAGTACAAATACCAATAGTATTACCGCTGTTGCATATGCCTGATCTGTATATAAACCCTCACTTGACAGAGCATACATATGCACCGCCAAGGTACGTCCCGATGAAAGCAAATTTTTCGGAATCTCGGCAACCGAACCGGCTGTATAAATTAACGCTGCAGTTTCACCTACAACACGACCGATTGCAAGTATTACACCGGCTAAAATTCCCGGCACTGCCGCCGGAAGTACTATCCTGAATATTGTTCTGAGTTTTCCCGCTCCCAAGCCAAAGCTTGCTTCTCTGAATGAGTCGGAAACGGAAAGCAGAGCCTCCTGGGCAGTTCTCATAATCAAAGGCAATATCATAATCGACATTGTGAATGCTCCGGCTAAGATAGATACTCCCCAATGAAGTGCCGTTACAAAGAACAGCATACCGAATAATCCGTATACAATTGACGGTATACCTGAAAGAGTTTCGGCTGTCATTCCTATTATTGTAACAAGCTTATTTCCTTTCTTTGCATATTCAACAAGATAAATTGCCGTAAACAATCCGAGCGGAACAGCAATTATAAGTGAAATAACCGTCATTATAAGCGTATTTATTATTGAAGGCAGCATAGAAACATTTTCTGTTGTATACTTCCATGAAAACAGCTCCGGCTTTATATGCGGTATACCGTTTATTAATATGTAGGCTATAAGGAATATCAAGGCTGTAAACGTCAATAAAGCACACAGCATTACCAGCAAGGCAAGCAATCCCGATGCAGGGTGCTTTATATATGATACAAGCTTATCCTTGAGAGAAAGTTTATTAATCTGTTCCATTATTTACTCTCCTTCCTCTTAATAGCCGAACAGGCAACATTTATAATTAAAATAAAGACAAACAATACAACACCTGTTGCTATCAATGCTTCCCTGTGCAGGTCTGTTGCATAACCCATTTCAATAACTATGTTTGCGGTCATTGTTCGTACACCCTTGAGAATACTTGAAGGTATTCTTGCCTGATTTCCGGCAATCATGATAACCGCCATTGTTTCACCTATAGCACGACCTATTCCAAGAACAACACCGGCTAAAATTCCCGACTTTGCCGCCGGAAGCATAACCCTGAAAATACTTCTTTCCTTTGTTGCACCGAGTGCAAGAGAGCCTTCGTAATATGTTTCCGTTACACTTCTCAATGCCGACTCCGATACACCTATTATTGTAGGTAAAATCATAATACCGAGCAATATCGATGCTGTTAATATACTGTTTCCGTTTCCTCCGAATACCGTTCTTACGGCGGGAACTAAAACT
>USPO01000044.1 GCA_900556575.1 uncultured Eubacteriales bacterium | reverse complement strand
ATGTGAACCAGCCCGTCCTGATGAACGCCTATATCTACAAATGCACCGAAATCAATTACGTTTCTTACTGTACCGTTTAAAATCATTCCGGGTTTAAGGTCATCTATCGAAAGCAGGTCGGAACGAAGAACGGGTTGTGGAAGTTCTTCTCTTGGGTCTCTGCCTCGTTTTAACAGACTGTCAGCAATATCATGCAAAGTAACTTCACCTATACCGAGTTGAACGGCAATTTCCGAACCGGCTTTGCCTTTTATTTTTTCTTTAATATCAGAAAGTTTTCCTTCAGCGGCATCCTGCTCACTATAACCCAAAATAGAAAGCAATTCCTTTGCTGCTTTGTAACTTTCGGGATGAACGGAAGTATTATCGAGCATTTCTGTACCGTCCGTAATTCTCATAAATCCGGCACATTGCTCAAATGCCTTTGCACCGAGCTTAGGAACTTTTAAAAGCTGTCGTCTTGATGTGAATTTTCCGTTTTCCTCACGGTATTCGGCTATGTTTTTAGCAACTGTTTTATTTATTCCGGCTGCATATGAGAGAAGTGAAGGTGATGCTGTATTTAAATCAATTCCAACACTGTTTACACAGTCCTCAACCACACCTCCGAGAGCCTCACCTAAACGTTTTTTGTTCATATCATGCTGATATTGACCTACACCGATTGACTGAGGGTCTATCTTAACAAGTTCTGCAAGCGGGTCTTGAACTCGTCTTGCAATTGAAACAGCACTTCTTAATGTTACGTCATATTCGGGGAATTCCTCGGCGGCAAGCTTAGACGCACTGTAAACGGAAGCACCCGCCTCATTTGTCATGACGTAATATACGGGCCTTTCAATTTCCTTTATAAGTTCGGAAATAAATATTTCTGACTCCTTTGAGGCTGTACCATTTCCTATTGATACAAGGTCAACCTTATTACGCTCAATCATATCCTTCAGCTGCTTTTTTGCTTTAGTCTTATCGTCTATTGGAAGAGTACAGTGTACAATTCCGGTATCCAATACTTTTCCTGTTTCATCAACAACAGCAAGCTTACAGCCTGTTCGGTATCCTGGGTCAAAGCCGAGAACAACCATTCCTTTTACAGGAGGAATTAAAAGAAGCCCGGAAAGATTTTTCTTGAATACCTGTATTGAACTTTCCTGTGCTGTTTCTGTAAGTTCGGAACGTATTTCATTTTCAATGGAAGATGCGATTAATCTCTTGTACGCATCCTCTGCAGCTTTTTTGACGTATTGTATAGAAGGGGAAGCGTATCGTTTAGGTGTAAGTGTTCTGTACAGATAATCAAGAATTTTGTCTTCGTCAACTTCAATTTTTACGCTTATATATCCTTCACGTTCCGCACGGTTTATTGCAAGAAGTCGGTGATTTGCAAGTCTTGAAATCGGTTCGCTGTAATCGTAATAATTTGAGTAAACACTGTCTTCTTCGGCTTTATCTTTTGTAACCCTTGTTATAACTATGCCGTGTTCCTTGGTATACGTCCTTATGTATTTTCTGTAATCCGCATTGTCTGAAATTGTCTCGGCGATAATATCCATAGCACCGTTTAATGCATCTTCTGTGGAATTGACGCCCTTTTCGGCATTGATATATTTTAATGCTTCACTTTCCGGATCGGCATTACGCTGCTGTTCAAGAATAAATTCTGCAAACGGTTCCAATCCTTTTTCTTTTGCAATAGAGGCTCTTGTACGACGTTTAGGACGGTATGGACGATATATATCTTCAAGTTCGGACATTGTAACGGCAGCAGATATTTTTTTTTCGATTTCCGGTGTAAGCTTATCCTGCTCGCCTATAAGTCTTGTCACTTCTGCTTTTCGTGAGTCCAATGCCTTTAAAAAATCAAGTCTTTCGGAAAGATTTCTCAAAATATCATCCGATAATGAACCGGTGAGTTCTTTTCTGTAACGTGCTATAAACGGAACGGTGTTTCCGTCCTCTAAAAGTGAAACGGTATTATTAGCATATTCAAGTGAAATATTAAATTCCCTTGCGAGAATTTTTGTTATTTCAGGTGTTGTATTTTTCATTTCTTATTTACCTCCAATAACGGAATTATACGGCTATATTATTACGGAACTTTGATTAAATATGTTTCATTTTGAAATATTATAAAATTTATAAAAAATGAATATTAGTCAAATTAACGATTAAAACCAATATAGCACATATTATTATAACCTATTTTTATGAATTTTACAAGGTCTGAAACGTTTGTAATAGAATTGTAATATTTGATTTAATAAAATGTATTGCAATTTTTTTGATTTTAGAGTAAAATTAATATATAACGGAGTGAAATGGAGCGGAATGGTTTTTTGCGGAGCAGGAAACCAAGCTTCTTAAAAACATATGGAAGGGGCGAAAACAGGTTGACATTCTTTGTCGGAGAGTTTGACAGACAAATAGATGACAGCGGAAGAATTATTTTGCCGTCAAAGCTTAGGCAGGATGTCGGCGGAACTGTTTTTGTTACCCGTTCACCGTCAGATAAATGTCTGCATATATACACAGAAGAGGGTTGGGAAGAACTCTCAGAGAAATTAAGGCAGTTACCTACCGCAACCGATAAAAATGCGGCGGCATTTGTCAGAATGTTTTGCGGACGTGCTTCCCAGGTCAAGATTGATAAGCAGGGCAGAATGACAATTCCGCCGCGGCTTATAAAATATGCTGAATTGGATAAGGATGTTGTGCTTGTCGGTGCAAACACACGTCTTGAATTATGGGACAGTGAAAATTGGGAAGATTATCAGGATTCACTTTCTGATGATGTAGTTCTTGACGGAATAGAGAAATATGGATTGATTATATGATAAAGGAGATTATATGGAATTTAAGCATATATCTGTACTTTTGGAAGAAAGTGTTGACTATCTTCTGCCCGAAAACGGCGGTATTTATGCTGACGGAACACTTGGCGGCGGAGGACATTCATACCGGATACTTTCAAGAAATAATTCTCTGCGTTTGATAGGAATAGATCAGGATGCGGAGGCTATAAATGCAGCAAAAGAGCGGTTGAAAGAGTTTGGAGACAGAGTAACATATGTGAATAGAAACTTTTGTGAAATAAAATCAATTCTTGAAAATGAAGGAATAGATTTTATTGACGGTGCGGTTATTGATTTGGGAGTAAGTTCATATCAGCTTGACAATGCCGAAAGGGGATTTTCATATATGCATGATGCACCGCTTGATATGCGTATGGACAGAAGAAATTCGAAAAGTGCATATGATGTAATAAATAATTACAGTATTGAAGAATTAACTAAAATATTCTACGAGTACGGCGAAGAAAAGTGGTCAAAGAGAATAGCAGAATTTATAGGAGAGAAAAGAAAACAAAAGCCTATCGAAACAACATATGAATTGGTTGATATAATTAAAGCGGCTATTCCTAAGTCTGCACGAACAGATGGCGGACATCCCGCAAAGCGTGTTTTTCAAGCTGTCAGAATAGAGGTAAACGGAGAACTTAGAATACTGGAACAGGCAATTCGTGATTTTGTGAGTGTGATACGTCCGGGAGGCAGACTGGCGATTATAACATTCCATTCGCTTGAAGATAGAATTGTAAAGAAAACCTTTGCGTCACTTGCGGAAGGATGCACCTGTCCTAAAGATTTTCCGATATGTGTATGCGGAAAAAAGCCTGAGGTGAAGGTATTGACAAGAAAGCCGGTGCTTCCGTCCGGCGAAGAGCTTGAAATGAATTCACGTTCAAAGAGTGCTAAGCTTAGGGTTGCCGAGGTATTGAAAAAGTAATACGGAAGGTTGTTTTTTTGTGTCGTTTTTGACGGCAGTTTATAGGTAGTGAGGAGAATTATTTTGAATAGTTATGGAAATCTTGCTTATGACAGAAAAAGCTATGAGTATGATACGTCAGAATATGAAGGAAGATACGGAAATAACAATAATGCAAGAGATAAAAAAGATTTTAGACGGGAATACAGAGAAAATGATTTTGAACGTAAATCAAGAACCGTTTCAAAAAGAGTTAATGAAGTGAAAAAGAAAAAAAATGTGTCAGCAAAAAAGAACAATAAAGCAGGCTCAAAATCAATGAAGAAGAGAAGATTGAATGAGCATACAAAAACAATGCTTAGGAGAGCTATATATATTGCAATGATTACTGTTTCTGCTATTTTTATGATTACGAGGTATGTAGTTGTAAATGACGGCAGAGAACAGATAGCTGTTCTTGAAAAGAGCCTGACAAATGAGGAAGCAAAAACCTCTCAGAAATCATATGAGCTTGAAAAAAGTGTGGATTTGTCGGAAATAGAAAAGGAAGCAACAACAAGACTTGGTATGCAGCGTCCGGAAAAATATCAGACAATATATATTAATGTGCCGACTGATGACGTTACACATAAGACCTCAGATTCTGTAGAAGGTATGGGAAATACGTTAAAGGCCTTCTTTAAGAAAATAGGCAGTGATATAATTGATTATTTCAGCATAAAATAGTATAGGAGCAATATTTAATAAAATATTGAAGGGATAGGATATGGCAAAATCATCTAAAAATAAAAAAGATAGTCTTCTTATTCATCTGATAAATAGAGCTGCAGAAAAAAATAAGAAATTTACATTTTCAAAAACTCAAATGAGAAAGAGAATGTATGGCTTAACAATTGCTTTAGTATTAGCAATGACTGGGGTTCTTATCAAAACAGGTTCATGGCAGACTGTTCATTACAATGAGATGAAATCTAAGGTAAAGGCACAGCAGGAAAGTCAAGTGACGGTAACCGCTTCAAGAGGAAATATATATGACAGAAACGGAAAAGTTCTTGCAGAAAGTGCTTCAGCAAATAATTTGGTATGTAATCCTCAGGATGTAAAAGACGAAAATATTGATGAGATTTCAGAAACATTGGCAGATATACTTGATATGGATGCCGCAGATGTGAAGAAATCGCTTAATAATAAAAATTATCAATACAGCGTTATCAAGAAAAAAATAAGTGCCATAGAAAGCGAAAAGATAACAGAACTTAAAAGCTATAGCACAGATGAAAAAGCGAGCGATGCCGAAAAAACGGCGAAAAAAAATCAGGCGGATAAATACAAGAGTATATATTTTGAACCTAATTCAAAGAGATATTATCCGTATAATATAGCATCACATATACTTGGATGGGTAAATGATGATAATAATGGTGCAAGCGGTGTTGAATCAGTATTTGACAGCCAACTTTCGGGAAAAGCAGGAAGTATAAGTACAACAGTTACCGGTACGGGTAAAACAAACCGTGATAATTCAGAGGAAAGCTTCAGCAGTGCATCCGATGGAAATGACGTTGTTCTTACAATAGATGAAACAATTCAGCATTTGCTTGAAAATCATCTTGAAAAGGCTGTAAAGGAAAATGAACTTAAAGAGGGTGCAACGGGAATTGTAATGAATCCGAAGACAGGAGAAATTCTTGCAATGGCATCCAAACCCGATTTTGACAGCAATAACTATGCAAGTTATACCAAATTTTTGGACGAGGCATGGAATTACCAATACACACCCAAGAAGGATGAAAAGAAAGAGGAACAGCAGTATGATGAGGATGGAAATCCTCTTCCGACAGCTACCCCCGAACCTACTTTTAATCCAAAGAATCCGTCAAATGCAGCAATTGCCGATATGCGTAACAGAATGTGGAGAAATAAATCTGTTACGGATACATATGAACCTGGTTCAACATTTAAGGTTATAACAGCGGCGGCGGCACTTGAGGAACATGTTGTAGATGATAACAGCTCATTTTTCTGTCCTGGATTCAGAGTAGTTGAAGACAGAAAAATATCATGTGCAAATACAAGCGGACATGGAGCAGAAAGTTTTGCAGACGGTGTGAGAAATTCATGTAACCCTGTATTTATGGATATAGCCTTGAAATTGGGTGAGGATAAATTCATGGAATATTTTCGCTCCTTTGGCTTTACAGAAAAGACAGGAATTGACCTGAACGGTGAAAGCCGAAGTCTTTACTATACGAATGGTATGAATAAGGTTGACCTTGCTACAAGCTCGTTTGGTCAGGGATTTCAGATAACACCTCTTCAGCTTATAACAGCCGTAAGTGCAGTTATAAACGGAGGAGAAAGAATGAAGCCGCATATAGTTAAGGAAATAAAAAATTCGGACGGTGTAGTTAAAAGTTATGAACCGGAGGTTGTGAACAGAGTAATTTCTCAGGAAACATCGGATAAAATGAGGGAAATCCTTGAGAGCGTTGTATCAACTCCGGGAGCTACAGGTAAGAATGCGTATGTAAAGGGTAGGAGAATAGGCGGAAAAACAGCAACTTCGGAAAAAATTCCGAGAGGAACAGATGCAAGAATTGCTTCATTTATGGGATTTGCACCGGCAAATGATCCGGAAATTGTGTGCTTGATTGTATTAGATGAACCACAGGTTGATAATAAATACGGTGGTACGATAGCTGCACCGATAGCAGGAGAGCTTATAGATGAAATTCTTGATTATCTGGGTATAGAAAAACAATACAGTGACGGAGAAAAACCGGATGAAACAATTGAAATTCCGGATGTAAGAGGATTATCTGCAGATGAAGCAAAAAAGAAAATTGTGGATGCAGGTTTGAAATATACAATATCGGGTGATTCCTCATTGGATATTGAAGCACAGCTTCCGAAGCCGGGAGTTATGGTAGATAAAAGTTCGCTCGTGGTTCTTTATACAGATGAAACGGACAGTGAGAAAAATGTAACTGTTCCAAGCCTGAAGGGACTTAGTGTTGAGTCTGCAAGGGAACGCTTGCTTACATCAAATCTTAATTTTGAGATTGCCGGAGCTGGTCACAGCGAAGCATCGGGAGCATACGCTGTAAATCAGAGTATAGATGCCGGTGAAGAGGTAAGCCCTGGAACGGTTGTGGGAGTTGAATTCCGTCAGGAAGCTTCAGACTAATTAACAATTATAGGCTATGCATTGCAGATATTGCGATGTATAGCCTAAATAGAAGGATAATAATTTTAAGAGAGATTGATAAAAGGAGTGATGGTTGATGTTAGCTTCAAAATTATTCGGAGATAAGCTGAATTTTGACGATACAGAGATTACAGGGATTGCATATGATTCCAGGAGAGTGCTTCCGGGAAATGTATTTGTATGCATTAAAGGATATGAAACAGATGGTCATAAATATGCGGCTTCCGCAGAAAAGAACGGTGCAGCCGTAATAGTTGCGGAAGATAAGATAGACGTTAATGTACCGGTTATATATGTTAATGACTCAAGAAAGGAAATTGCAAGGCTTGCGTGTACTTTTTATGACAATCCGTCAAAGAAATTTAAACTTGTTGGTGTAACAGGTACAAATGGTAAGACTACTATAACATATCTTACTAAGAGTATCCTTGAAGCAGCAGGAAAAATAGTCGGAGTTATCGGTACAAATCAAAATATTATAGGCGATAAGGTTTTGATGACAAAGAGTACAACCCCTACAACCCCGAATGCCTTGGAGCTTCAGCAGCTTTTTGCAGAAATGGTTGACAGCGGTGCAGAGTATGTGGTTATGGAGGTTTCGAGCCATGCGCTGGCACTTGACAGAGTATATGGCTGTCACTTTGACTGCGGTATATTTACAAATCTTACTCAAGACCATCTTGATTTTCATAAAACGATGGAAAATTATAGAGATGCAAAGGCAAAGCTTTTCACTCTTTCGGATAAGGGTGTAGTAAATTATGATGATGAAGCCGGAAAATATATTGTTAAAAATGGCGGCTGTGATGACATTTTAAAGATAGGTCTTGGTGAAGGCTGTGCTTTGACTGCAAAGAATATTAAAATTTCTGCAAGGGGCACAGAGTTTGAATTAGATTATAAAGGCATAAAATATCCGATGTCAATTGCAATTCCGGGTAAGTTTAGTGAATATAATGCAGCGTGTGCTGCAGGTGCGGCTCTTCAGTTAGGAATTGATATGGATACAATTCGTGAGGGGTTAAAGAACGCATCGGGAGTCCTCGGAAGAGTAGAGGTAATTGATACTGATACAGACTATACGGTTATTATTGACTATGCACACACTCCTGATGGCCTTGAAAATATTATCAGCTGTGTAAAGGAATTTGCGAAAGGCAGAGTTATTACATTATTCGGATGCGGAGGCGACCGTGATAATACAAAGCGTGCAATCATGGGCGAAATTGCCGGTAAACTTTCTGATTACAGCATAATTACTTCGGACAACCCGAGAACAGAGGATCCAACGGCAATTGTAGAGCAGATTGAAGAGGGAATGAAGAAGACAGACGGTAAGTATACTGTTATTGTTGACCGTCGAGAGGCTATAAGATATGCTCTTGGATTTGCAAAAAAAGATGATGTAATTATTCTTGCCGGAAAGGGACAGGAGACTTATCAAATAATAGGGCATGAGAAACATGACTTTGATGAACGCATAGTTGTAAAAGAAATTTTAGCAGCACTTTAATAATACTAAAAAATAATATGGGCGAGTATAGTCAATGATGCTCGCCCATATTGTTGATGAAAGGACGATGATAAAATGCAGATATTAACAGCTAAAGAAATACTTCAGGCAACAGGAGGAAGTCTTATATGCGGAGATTCGGATATAAGCTTTGAAGGGATAACAACAGATTCAAGAGCTACTGCAGGAGGAAAGCTTTTTATACCTCTTGTAGGTGATAAATTTGATGCACATGATTTTATAAATGCAGCTTTCGATATGGGGGCAGGTGCAGCATTGACACATAAGGATACAGAGCCTATGATTGGCAGAACGCTTATCAAGGTTAATGATACGAGAATTGCACTCGGTGATATTGCAAGATATTATAAGCAAAAGTATAATGTTCCTACCGTATCAGTTACGGGCAGCGTAGGAAAAACAACAACAAAGGATATGCTTTATGCGGTTGTATCGCAAAAATATAAGGCATTAAAAACACCGGGAAATTTTAATAATGATATTGGACTGCCACTTACTGTATTCATGCTTGAAAAGGAGCATGAGGCAGCGGTGCTTGAAATGGGAATGAACCATTTCGGAGAAATAGATTATTTGGCATCAATAGCTCGTCCTGATATTGCGGTGATAACAAATATAGGAATGTCCCATATTGAAAATCTCGGTTCAAGAGAAGGAATATTCAAAGCAAAGACAGAAGTTTTAAAGTATTTGGATGATAAAAAGCTTTTGGTTGTAAACGGTGATGATGATTATCTTTCGACTTTAAAAGGAAACACAAAATGCAGAGTTATATATTATGGAATTAATAATTCGGAAAATGATGTATATGCTAAAGATATTGACGATAAGGGTGTTGACGGCATAGCATTTACGGCTGTTATTGACGGCAAAGAATACAGAGTGCAGGTAAATAATGCCGGTGTGCATAATGTATATAATGCATTG
>USPO01000043.1 GCA_900556575.1 uncultured Eubacteriales bacterium | reverse complement strand
ATATATCGGAGCTTGCAGCGGTAATTGAAGAGCTTAAGGGAGATATATTTGTAATAGGAGGAGGAGAGGTATACAGGCAGCTTATCGGATTTTGTGATACCCTCTATATTACAAGGGTGGATGCGGACGGAAACGGAGAAGTTTTCCTTGATGAGTTGGATAAAACGTGGGTAATTAAAGAAAGATCCGAAAAAAAAGTGCATAACTCACTGGAATTTTGGTTTGAAATGTATACTAAAGCATAATTCTGCGGGATTTTTTGAGGATTTCGCAGAATTGCTCTTAAAAATAAAAAAATCTGAAAAAAGACTTGACAAACTTCCTATACTGTGATACAATTATAGTGCTTAAGAAAAGGCTCTTTTTTTTTTTTGCGTACTTTTTTTGTACGCATGAGAAAGGAACGTAAAATAATCGGAGGTGTAAAGAATGAGAGTTAAGATTACTTTAGCATGCACAGAATGCAAGCAGAGAAATTACAACACAATGAAGAATAAGAAGAACGATCCGGACAGACTTGAGATGAACAAGTACTGTAAGTTCTGCAGAAAGCACACTCTTCATAAGGAAACCAAATAATTAGCGTTGTTTTTAGTAAGGATGTGTAGAAATGGCTAAGTTTAAGAAGTATTTATCGGAATGTAAGGCTGAGCTCAAGAAGGTAACATGGCCGACTAAGGATCAGTTAATTCACAATTCCATAGTCATTATTGTATTCATTGCGTTAATTACTGCTGTATTATCAGTATTAGATGCCGGTTTCGGCTGGGTATTCACAAAGCTGACAGAGATTCTCTAATCCATAGACAAGCAGTTTGGAAAAGAGTAGTCTATAAAGTTGTTAGGAAGGAGAATATAAATGGCCGAGGCAGAATACGAAGCAAACAGCTCCGGATTAGCCGGGGTTGAGGTATCAAATGAATTTAAGTGGTATATAGTTCATACCTATTCGGGTTATGAAAATAAGGTTAAGGACACTATCGAAAGATATGTTGAAAACCAGGATATGCATGATCTTATTTCAGAGGTACTTATTCCGACAATGGAAGAGTGCGGCGAAGGTGGAAAAATGAGAACAGTTAAGCTGTTCCCGGGCTACGTTGTTATTAAGATGAAAATGAATTCCAAGACATGGTATGCTGTAAGAAATACACGCGGTGTTACGGGATTTGTAGGCCCGGCATCAAAGCCGGTTCCACTAAGCGAAGAAGAAGTGGAGCGAATGGGCATCGGTTCGGTCAGAGCCAAGGATGTCGAATTCAACATCGGTGATGAGGTTAATGTTATTTCAGGTCCGATGGAAGGCTTTACAGGTAAGGTTACAGGTATTGATACAGAGCATCGAAAGGTGCATGTGCTAGTATCTATGTTTAATCGTCAGACACCGGCGGAGCTGGAGCTTTCGCAGGTTAAGGCGATTGAAATTTAATTTAGGTTAATATTAATAATAATTGATATTAAAAGCATAATGCGAAAGCATTATAATTTATCCCTCTGGTAACAGTGGGAGGATTCATAGGGAATCCGCAATTACCACATTTATTTAGCACGTGTCCAATGAGGACAGGCTATATGAGAATTTTAGGAGGTGGCCATCATGGCACAGAAGGTTGCAGGTTATATAAAGTTACAGATTCCTGCCGGTAAGGCAACACCGGCTCCGCCGGTAGGTCCGGCTTTAGGTCAGCACGGTGTAAACATTATGCAGTTTACAAAGGAATTTAATGAAAAGACAGCTAAGGATGCAGGTCTTATTATTCCGGTAGTTATTACCGTATATGCAGACAGATCATTCTCGTTCATTACAAAGACTCCGCCGGCTGCAGTTCTTATCAAGAAGGCTTGTAAGATTCAGAGCGGTTCGGGTGTACCGAACAAGACTAAGGTTGCTACAATTTCAAAGGCAGATGTTCAGCAGATTGCTGAAACAAAGATGAAGGATTTAAATGCAGCATCATTAGAAGCAGCTATGAGCATGATCGCAGGTACTTGCAGAAGCATGGGCGTAGTAGTAGGAGACTAATTGTGATTCAAGTGGGAGAGCAAATGCTCGTTTGACCACGAAGGAGGATTTATAAATGTTCAGAGGAAAGAAATATCAGGAGCTTAAGAAGCTCGTTGACAAGTCAAAGTTATATGACACAGCAGAGGCTATGGAGCTTGCTACAAAGACAGCAGGTGCTAAGTTTGACGAAACTGTAGAAGTTCATGTAAGATTAGGTGTAGACTCAAGACACGCAGATCAGCAGGTTAGAGGCGCTATCGTTCTTCCGCACGGTACAGGTAAGTCAGTAAAGGTATTAGTATTTGCTAAGGGACCGAAGGCTGATGAGGCTAAGGCAGCAGGTGCTGATTACGTTGGTGATATGGATCTCGTACAGAAAATTCAGGGCGAGAACTGGTTTGATTTCGACGTAGTTGTTGCAACACCGGATATGATGGGTGTTGTAGGTCGTTTAGGTAGAGTATTAGGACCTAAGGGTTTAATGCCGTCACCGAAGGCAGGCACAGTTACTATGGATGTAACAAAGGCTGTTAATGAAATTAAAGCAGGTAAGATTGAGTACAGACTTGATAAGACAAATATCATTCACTGCCCGATCGGTAAGGCTTCATTCGGTGCTGAAAAGCTTCAGGATAACTTCACAACACTTATGGAAGCTATCATCAAGGCTAAGCCGGCAGCTGCAAAGGGTCAGTATTTAAAGAGCGTTGTTGTTGCTTCAACAATGGGACCTGGAATCAAGGTAAACGCTGCAAAGTTAGGTTAATTATCCGATTACTTAAGCAAATACAAAAAACCGCACAATTTTTGTGCGGTTTTTTAATAGTATTCAATCTCTACTTCATAATCTTTAATATTAGTCTGAGAGGTAATAGATTTTATGCTTGATGTCAATACCTTGCGAGTATGTTCTTTTGCGTTTTCAAATAAATCTTTATCTAATATAGCTTGTTTCGTAGAATTAATCTCACTTGTAAGAAAGTCCGAAAAATCATTTATGGAAATTTGATTTACTATGTTAAAGGTTTGGTCATATACTTCAATACTTGAAGGATTTATAACCGGATCACCCAAAAGTTCAAGTTCGGGACAGGAAACAAGAATTTTTTTACCGGAATTATCGACCGACGCTGTAATTTTGGATATATCCGAGATACCTATTTTGGCGGTTCCATCGTATGTAATTAAGCATCTTTTTCCTGTGAAGGGTATTTCTATACCAAATGCTTTTAACTTATCGCCCTCATATTTTCCGACATTACTGAAGTTATAATTCTCGGTTGCAAGTTCTCCTATATCATTAAAAGCAATTGAAATTTTAGTGGCTATATTTGTTGTACTGTCCGGCTTTAAAAATATTGATTTTAATGCGAAAGCCAATACGATTACAGCAAATATTGCGGCAATCCATTTATTGCTTTTAGACGGTTTTTCCATTTGATATTCCTCCGACCATTAAATATGATTAGATTATACCATAAATTTCGACAAAAATCAATTATTTTTTTTATAAAAAATATTAATAATGAATATTCTCTTGACATATTTTAATTTATATGTTAAAATATTAATAAATAGTATATAAAAAGTTAATAAATTCTTAACTTGATATACATCATAGAGAAAGGCATATTATTATGGAAAACTATATTTCAAAGAACAGCGACAAAAAAATAATTCCGACAGAGGATTTTATAGAGGAATGTCACGAGGCAAAACAGGTTTCGACAAAAAGACTTTTAAAAGGCACGAAAAAAGAAATTATGGACTTTATGGAGCGTATGCGTGATGTATTTGATGTGGTTCGTGTGGTAGATGTCGAAGAAACAAAGGTAATAGATATGAGCCAAATTGACATATGTACGGATGATGGGATGGATATATGCGAGCATCAGAATTGTTTTGCCATATGGGAAAGAAACAGCCGCTGTGCCAACTGTGTGTCATCGAGAGCATTCAAGCATAAAGGCTGTGACAGTAAGCTGGAATTTATGAACGATGATATTTATCAGATAATATCAAAGTATATAGAAATGGACGGAAAACCCTATGTTATGGAAATGGTTTTCAAAGCGGAGGCTGAAATGCTGCTCGGAGCATATGGAAAAACAGAGTTTATGAATTTGATAAGCAACTATAATAAACAATTTTATCTTGATACACTTACAGGAGTATACAGCAGACGTTACTATGAGGAAAGAGCAAAGAAATTTGTACATATGAATGCGGTAGCAATGATTGACGGAGATAATTTTAAGGGAATAAATGACGGTTACGGTCATGCCGCAGGAGATGAGGCATTAAAGACAATAGCAAATGCCATTAAATCATGTATACGAGGTACAGACCGCTTAATTCGATACGGCGGAGATGAATTTATACTTCTTATGGCAGATATGCCGAAGGATATTTTCCAAACAAAGCTTGACGTAATAGTTAAGAAGGTTAGTGAAGCTGTAATTGAAAAGTATCCTGATGTAAAGCTGTCTGTTACAATCGGAGGTGTGCATGGTATTCTTCCGATTTCAAAGGCAGTGGACGAAGCAGATAAGCTGCTGTATCAGGCAAAGAAAAGGAAAAATAATGCACGGGTGGGATAATTAAGTCGGTATTTTGTAAATACGAAAATTTTATAAAATTTTTTGCGTACTATTGACAAAAATAAAAAATTAGTATATAATGGGTAAATATAACCTAAGCACAGATGTTCCCTGTCTCTAAGATATGCAGGAACAATTTGGAGATTTAATGCTCGATGTGCAGGTTGAAATCTGCTGCAAGCCCTGCTCTTTTTAAAATAAAGCAGGAGCATTGCTATGATTTTAAAATTTACTCGCAAGGAGGAGCTTTTACAAATGGATAGTGAAGACAGTGATAACGGCGATAGTAAGAATATAATAAAAGGCATCGTCAGGTACTTGTTTTATGTTTCAGAGGCAATGGCAATGAGCAGACGAAGCTCAAAGCATTACAGTCTGCGTTTATAACACGATGGTATGGTTATAAGGCGGAATAGAAGAAATATAGAATAAGGAGTATTATTATGTCATCAAATTCAATAACGGAAATTATAATCATGGTCTGTCTGGTCATGATGTCGGCTTACTTTTCAGCTACCGAAACAGCATTTTCATCATTAAACAGAACAAGACTGAAAACACTTGCCGAAAAAGGAGATAAAAAAGCTGTATTGGCAAATAATTTATCGGAAAAATACGATAAACTTATATCAACAATATTAATAGGAAATAATATAGTAAATATCGCACTTGCATCAATGGGTACGGTAGTATTCGTGAAACACTTTGGGGATATTGGTGTAACTTTGTCGACAATTGTTATCACAATAGCGGTTCTTATTTTCGGAGAAATAACACCGAAAAGTGTCGCAAAGGATTGTCCCGAACAGTTTGCAATGTTTTCCGCACCTATTATTAATATGCTTATATACATTCTTACACCGATTAACTTCCTTTTTGCACAATGGAAAAAGCTTGTTGCAAAGGTTTTAAAGCTTGAATCGAGCAGCGGTATGTCGCAGGAAGAGCTGTTAATGCTTGTTGAAGAGGTTCAGCAGGAGGGAAGTATAGATGTGCATGAGGGTGAGCTTTTAAAGAATGCGATAGAGTTTACAGAACGTGAGGCGGAAGATATATTGACTCACAGAACAGACTTGGAGGCAGTGCCTGTAACAGCGAAAAAGGATGAAATTGCAAAGAAATTCAGTGAAACCATGTATTCAAGACTTTTGGTATATAAGGAAAGTATAGATGATATTGTAGGTGTAATTCATCAAAAGGATTTTTATATAGGAAGCGGAATAACAGACAAATCACTTGACGAAATTATGACTCCTGCCGTATTTGTTATGAAGGACGAAAAAATAAGTTCACTGCTGAAACAGCTTCAAAAGGAAAAGTCACATATTGCAGTTGTTTTGGATGAATACGGCGGTACATACGGAATAGTAACAATGGAAGATATTCTTGAAGAATTAGTCGGTGAAATCTGGGATGAACATGATGAGGTAGATGTTATGTTTAAATCCATAGATAATAATACCTATGTAGTTGATGCGTCAGCAGATTTTGAGGATTTTGAAGAATTTTTTGATATTAAGGCAGAAACCGAAATGGTTAGTGTAAGCGGATGGATAAGTGAAATGCTCGGTAAAATACCGGAAATCGGCGAAAGCTTTGAATATGAGAATTTAAAGATTACGGTAAAGGAAGTTGACAGCCATACTGTTTCATTTGCGGAAGTAATTAAAAAAGAAAAGGTAGAGGAACAGGAAAAATAAGAAATATAATCCCCTTGGAGCAGATGCGGAAAATAATAAAAGTATTTCGGTCTGTTTTAAGGGGATTTTTGATAAAAATAAACTCAAAAAAATTTTTAAAATTTTTTTTGAAAAAGTGCAACATTTTAAGCTTGTGAATTGTATCTATAGTGAAAGGCCTTTGAGAGAGCCGAAAATAAGAGAGGCTCTTAGGATTAATTATTATGTATAGAGAAGCATTAAGAATACGGGTGAATAGAAACAGCTGTATGTAAACCTGTATGAACATGCATTAATGAAAGGGAGTATTACTATGAAAAAGACAATCAATAGAGCATTAGTTTGCACAATGTTAGCAGCAGCATCAACAGCTGTATCGGTATCGGCAGTATCGGCATCAGAGACAGAGCCTATGGTAATTGCACCGGCACCGGCAGCATATACGATTACCGCCAACGGCAAGACAGTAGATACCAAGGGAGCAGAGGCATATAAGTACGGTGACGTAGTTATGATTCCGGTAAGAGCGGTTGCGGAGCAGCTTGGATTTACGGTAACATGGGATGCACAGAATCAGGGAATAAAGCTTGATAACGGAGTATCGAATACAACAATATCAATAGGTGACAAGTACTATTATTCGGCAAGTTCAATTGCAATAGGAATGACAGCCCCGACAGAACTCGGTGCGGAGCCGCAGCTTGTTAATGGAACAACATATGTTCCGGCAGAACTGTTTGACCTTTTATATTATGATAACAATACGGTGGTTGTAGACGGCACTAACATTAAGATTACAACAAATAAGGAAGATAATAATGCTCAAATTCCTAATCCGTTTGTAGAATATAAGACGGTTGAAGAGGCAATGAATGCGGTTAAGTTTACGGCAGAAATACCGTCATATATTCCGGAGGGCTATAAGCTCGATAATATATCCGTAATGAGCGGAGAAATGCTCCAGCTTATTTATAAGAACGGAGAAGATGAAATATGCTTCAGAACAGAAAAGACGGCAGAGGATATAACGGGAGATTATAACGAATATAAGAATAACACAGTAAAGAAGATAAACGGTATAGAAACAAAGCTGAGAGGAAATAAGGATATTGCCGGAGCAGTATGGCAGGACGGAGATACAGCATATTCAATTTATGCAAACAAGGAAATTTCAGAGACTGAAATTACAAAGATTGCGGAGTCTTTAAAGTAAGTCTTATTATTGCGGAAACAGAGAAAAATAACAAGTTAAATTCATAATACATAGGGGAATGGGACGGTAATTGTCTCATTCCCTATACAACTGTATGGACTCATTATTAAGGGGAGGTAAGATGCTTGGAAATTACAAATGAGTATATCGGCACGCTGCTCGATAAGTATGGAAATATGATACTCAGAGTTGCGTATACATATGTGAAAAGCCGTGATGATGCCGAAGATGTACTTCAGGATGTTTTTTATCAAATAGTGGATAAGAGACCTATATATGAAAATGAAGAACATGAAAAAGCATGGATTTTAAGGGCGACTATTAATTTATGTAAAAACCGGCTGAAATCCTTTTGGAACAGAAATAAATGTTCAATAGATGATTTCCGGGATATTGCCCACTATGATGAATATAAAGAAGAAAATACAGTTTTAAAGGCAGTAATGAATTTGCCGGATAAGTATAGGATAGTCGTATATATGTTTTATTACGAAGGGTACGGAACAGCTCAAATTGCGGAAATTACAGGGCAGACCGATACAGCGGTGAGATCGCTGCTGCACAGAGCAAGAAAGAAATTGAAAACCGTACTGAAGGAGGTGTATGATTTTGAGTGATAAGTACAGGAATGCAATGGACAGGATTGTTATGTCGGATGAACTTAAAGAAAAAATCATGAAAAATACAATGGAAGCTGCATCAAAGAAAAAAGCAGATTATATTTGGGAAATAGATGCGGTTACGATTCCGTCAAAGAGGTTTAGGAATTTCTTTGGAGCAAAACAGATAATGGCATATGCTGCGTGCTTGCTTATTTGTGCGGCAGCGGTTACAAATGCAGGAAAATATTTAAAGCAGGATAATACCGACGGAGTTATTTCAACGGAAACAACTCAAACGGCGGAGCCGTCAAATTCAACGGAAACAACACAGACGGCAGAGAATTCAGAAGGAGCAGTTCAAACGGCAGAGAATTTAGAGATGCAGCCGCAAGGTAATATAGGTGAAAGTACGGTTGTATCGGACAATAATAAAAAGATAATGGAATCGGAGAGTAAATCCCGGAGTTCTATATTGAGTAATTCAGGAAAGAGGACTGACGCTCTGTTAGAAAATAAGGAAGATATATCGGTTAAGGGAAATAATAAGAATAACAGTCTTATAACAAATCCGTCAATAAATAAAAATGATGATAAAAATGGCATATCGGAAAGTGCAGCGAACATAACTGATATTGAAAATACAAATACTAATAAACCGAACGAATCCAATGTATCGGATAATGTGAATGATGATTTATTACAGCCCGGACCGGTTCTTTCGGCAAATCCAAATGCGGGTGAGGAAAGTTCAAACGGTGGTGAAAATGATGAGCAATGCGGAGCGGTAAGCCCATGGATGGATTTTGATACAATTGATGATTTAAGAAAGAATGCGGGATTTATCTTTAAGCTTCCGCAATATATGCCGGATGGATATAAGGAGGACAGTGCAAGCCTGATGTTCGGCAGACTTGTGGATATACGATATAAGAGTACCGATGATGAAATTGTATACAGAACCGAAAAGACAGAAGATGATATTTCGGGAGACTATAATCAATACGAAAAGACCGAGAAGAAAACAATCAGAAAATCGGAGGTAACAATAAAGAAAAATAAGGACAGCTGTCATAATGCGGTGTGGTCAGACGGGGAGTCATATTCCGTATCGAGTGCTAAGGGTATTTCCGAGGAAGAAATGACTAAAATAATAGAAAGTGTAGATTATCCGAAAGATGACGATACGGGGGAAAACTTAAAACAAAGTTCAGCAGAACAATTCAGCGAAAATAAGGAAGATGAAGCATCGGACGATAAAAAGAAGGCGGATAATAAAACAAAAGATGAAACAGAGCCGAAATCCGCAGCGGCATCTAATGTTAAGGAAGAGAGCATAAATGACAAAGCTGAGGTAAAGACGGAAAAATCCAAGGCTACAGATGAAGAAATAGGAGAAACAGAAGTAATCGAAACCAAGGAAATGCAGACGGAATAATAGACAGAGGG
>USPO01000042.1 GCA_900556575.1 uncultured Eubacteriales bacterium | reverse complement strand
ATCTCTTAGAAAAACTGTTGCAGCTCCTGTAACTCTAAAAAATGAAAGAAAGCTTATACCTTTTAAAATTACTAATTTAAAAGATGGTATAAATATAGGAGCTTACGGTATAAGAGAGCCAAAAAAAGATCCATATAATGAATTAAATGTAGACAGAGGAATTGAAAAGCTTGATGCTGTATCGGACGATGAACGCTATACAATGCATCTTGCACTGATTTCACCGGCATATGAAACATATGCGGACAGGCTTCCGGAATTCACACATGACGGCAGAGTAAAGAAAGTTCGTAACAGAGTATGCACTCTTCTGAACGGCAGTCCGATAAGGCTGTTTGATGCAGCTGATGCATTGGTTACGGCAAATGTGGATGATGTGTATTACAGCACCGCTCCTGCCCTGAATGTTTACGGTGTATATGCGGTGTATCAGGCGCTTGCGCCTCAGCTTGATTATGAGGCCTTTGACTACGGAGATTTTGGCTTTAGGGATACGGAATATCCGTATGAAGGTACTTTAATGTACAGAGCCGGAAATCACTTCACGAGGAAAGATATTTACAGCGAGCCGGAGCGTACAGATACGGAAATCGATACAGACGTTACCGTAAGCCATTCGGATGCACAGAGCGGACGTGCGCTGGCGGTTATAGCCGATGATTCGGCACCGAATATCGATGCGTTGTTTGCGAAAAATTTTGATACCGTATATATGATAGATATTAACGATGATACGGAGGATATAATCCGGTATATGTCAGATAAATTTATAACAGATGTGCTTGCGGTATGCAGTACGGATTATCTTGCAAGAGGAAAGGATTGATGTAATGAAAGCGGGAAAAATATTGGTTTTGGCAGCGGCTGCTGCAATGTGCCTGGGAGTTAATTCATATGCTGAGGAATTTTACAGAGGCGGAGATATAACAGAGCTTAGCTATATTGAATCCCTCGGCGGAAAATATTATGATGCGGACGGAAACAATTGTGACGCATTGGATATTTTGTCGGAAAATGGAATGAATATGGCAAGAATAAGGCTGACGAATACTCCGGGAAAGGGAAACGGAGATGGAGTATATTATCTTCCGGCAGGTTTTCAGGATGAAAATGATTGTCTGAGCCTTGCGAAGCGTGCAAAAGAACATGGAATGAAAATACAGTTTACCTTTAATTATTCTGATTACTGGTCAAACGGTTCACGTCAGATTATTCCGTCCGAATGGGTAAAGCAGATTAAGGATGAGCTTGGCTATGATGTCAGGAATGCGGATTTCCTTAATAAAATGACGGCGGAGCAGAGAGCCGAAATAATTGATAAGCTTGAGAAGATAGTCCATGATTATACCTATGATATAATGAATAAGCTGAAAGAGCAGGGAACCGTTCCGGAGTATGTATCCTTGGGAAATGAAATACGCGGAGGACTTCTCTTCCCCTTTGCGAATACATATAAGGCGAATATGAACCGTGAACGCTTTGAACTTGTTTTCGGCGAAGATAAGTCGGATAATGACATAATATGTCCGGAGGATTGGGAGTCACTTGCTCGGTTTATCAATGCCGGATATGAGGCGGTAAAGGAGGTATCAGCTGATACAAGAGTGATAATTCATCTTGATGACGGTTCAAAGGTGGATAAGTTCACATGGTATCTTGATAAGCTTGAAAATGCAGGTGCAAAATATGATGTAATAGGTGCGTCATATTATCCGGCATGGTCGGAAAATACAATTGAAACCTGCGTTGACTTCTGCAATGAAATTACGAAGAAGTATGATAAAGACATAATGATAATGGAATCGGGCTATAACTGGAATGATACGATTTCGGACGGAAGTGCGGGACAGCTTGTTGATATAGATGCCTACAAAGATGTATTTCCACCGACACAAGAGGGACATTATGGATATATGACCGCACTTTTTGAGGGTTTGCGTTTGGTAGAAGATAACCGCTGCCTCGGTGTACTTTACTGGGACCCTCTCATGATTCATGTTGATGACGGAAACGGAGGAAGTCTTTCGGGATGGGCATACCGTGAAAGTGATGACGGAGTTGAAAAGAATATTGTAGAGAACACTACTCTATTCGACTTTAACGGAAAAGCAATAAAGTCAATCAATGCTTACCGTGAGGATAAAGAGAAAAATACAGTTGGTTTGATAAAGCCTCAATACGATGAGAACGGCAGATTAACGGATGTAAAAATCAAAGAGGCAGATATAAGAGATGCAGAAAATAATTTATATGTGAGGAGCAAATAAAAATGTACTATACAATGAAGATAGCAGGAATAGAACGTAATTTAGAGATGTTTCCGATAAATGAAAATCTTCAGATTGCAGCGTTTATTATGTTTAATGATACGGAGATTACAGAGGCTGCGGCGGCAGAGCTGTTAAAAAAAGCACCGGAATATGATGTCATATTAACAGCAGAATGTAAGGGAATACCGCTTGCATATGAGATGGCAAGACAGGCAAAAAAGCCGTATATTGTTGCGAGAAAGAAGCCAAAGCTGTATATGAAGGATATAATTTCAACAGAGTCAGACTCAATCACAACAGCCGGTGAGCAGAGCTTGTGTATCGGAAGCAATGATGTTGATGTATTAAAAGGAAAGCGTGTGCTTATTGCTGATGATGTAATAAGTACGGGCGGTTCATTGATTGCGATTGAAAAGCTTGCGAATGCGGCAGGTGCGAAGATAGTCGGAAAGTGTGCGGTATTGGCAGAAGGCGATGCGGCGAACAGAGATGATATATTTTTCCTTGAAAAGCTTCCGTTGTTTGATAAAGACGGCAATGCTTTGAAATAATAGAACTTGAAATTTTAGAAAACGTGAGAGAAATCACATAATTTTAATGAAAAGTGTGATTTTTCTCACGTTTTTGTTGCTAATTATGTGATTTTGGTTGACAATATAAAAAAATATAGGTATAATAAAAGTAGAGCAGCCAAAATTTAAGATGGGAGGATAAGAACTGTGAAACGTTTTATAATGGATGATTTGGTAAAATGGAAGAACTCAAAGCGGAGAAAACCGCTTATATTGCGCGGAGCAAGGCAGGTAGGGAAAACATGGGCATTGCAGGAGTTCGGAAAAAGCTTTCCAAATGGCTATGCATATTTTAATTTTGATAAAAATCCCGAATATAATCAATTTTTTGAAACAACAAAAGATGTAAAGAGGATAATAAAAAATCTTGCAATGGCAAGCGGACAAAGAATAAACCCGGAAACACTTCTGATATTCGATGAAATACAATCATGCCCGGAAGCACTTAATACCCTGAAATATTTTTGTGAGGATTTGCCGGAATATTATATTGCAAGTGCGGGTTCACTTCTCGGAATAAAGCTTTCGCAGGGATTTCCGGTAGGTAAAGTGGATTTTTTGAATTTAGGTCCTATGACTTTTACGGAATTTCTGATTGCAAACGGAGATGGGTGTTTTGCGGAATATATCTCGGAAATCAATGAAATATCGAATATTCCGGATGCTTTTTTTAATCCTCTCATAGAAAAACTTAAAATGTATTTTGTCGTTGGCGGAATGCCCGAACCCGTTTTGATATGGACGCAGGACAGAGATGCCGCAGCAGCAAACAAAGCACAGGAAAATATTTTGATGTCGTATGAAAATGATTTCGGAAAGCACGCTGATAAAAATGATTTTCCCAAACTTCAATATATATGGGATTCACTGCCGTCGCAGCTTTCAAGAGAAAATAAAAAATTTCTGTACAGTGCGGTAAAGCCCGGTGCAAGAGCAAGAGAATATGAAAATGCTTTAAATTGGTTGTATAATGCCGATCTAATTCATAAAGTATTCAGAATAACAAAGCCAGGACTTCCGATGTCGGCATATGATGATTTATCTTCGTTTAAAATATATATGTCTGATACCGGACTTCTAAGGTGTCATTCAAAGCTCGATATATCTGCTTTTAAGGAGAAAAATAAGCTGTTTACGGAATTTAAGGGGGCTTTGACAGAAAATTATGTGCTTGAAAGTATAGCAAGACAGTTTAATGATGTGCCGCGATATTGGAAAGATAATAATTATGAAGTGGATTTTATTGTACAGAGGGAAAATAAGGTTATACCGATAGAAGTTAAAGCAGGAACGAATGTAGGAGCATCGAGCATAAAGAGATACTATGCAAAATATGAAAGTGAAACGCCGATAATTGTAAGATTATCTTTAAAAAATCTTTCTCTGGACGGAAATATACTGAATATTCCACTGTTTTTGGTTGACAGGCTGAATGAGCTTATAGGTATAGCGGTGAATGAGTTAGGCAGATGAGCGGTATTATGCTGTAACTGCCAAATTTAAAATGGCATCGATACTGAGAGAAAACGGAGTTGCGGAGAGCAGAATCCAAAGAGAATGGAGAATATGCTCAAACTTGCGGCATGAGTTAATAGGTAAAAAGGCAGTGCAAATCCCGAATCGGGGTCTTGCCCTGCCTTTTAACGTATTCCATTAATATTTTTCATTCATGCGTTTTTCAAGGTCCGAATAATCGGTTGCACCTTGTCTGTAAACAGAAGCACTCTTATCACTGAACTTCTTCTGCGGACTTCCCGGAGCTTTGCCCGGATTTTTACTGCGAAACTCTGCTCTGTTTTTCTGTGCTGCATCGACGGTGGAAATATTGAGCTTGTGCCAGTTTTTTATTATTGAGTCCATGTATTGAAAGCTAATCTTTCCTGTTGCCATAATGCAATATTCATATGCAAGTGCAATCATTTCCGCACTCATACCACAGTCATTATGCCATTCGTAAATATATTTTTCTTCTGCTTTGGAAAGATTTCGTCCCTGTATGCCGAAAATCTTTTTTAATTCATAGTAAAATTTGTTCATGTCCTCTTTTGATGAGAGGTACTTTTCCGCATCCGCTATTGTTTTGACTCCGTCCTTGTGCCAGCCTATTGCCGTTTTTTCGATATACCGCATATCGACTTTCCCGTTATTTACACAATATTCAATGAGTATCATTATTAATTCGGGACTGAAACCGAGTCCGCCTTCGGAGTCATTGAACCAATACAGTGTTGCAATATCGTCATTGGTGAGCGGTTTGTTTAACACTTGATGTGCCATTGCCGTAAGGTCGGAAAGCTCCGGATTTGAAAGGATTTTTTCGCTGACCTGTGCGGCGGATTTCTTTGTGCGTATCGGGTCAGGGGTCTGTGCCGATGTCTGAACGGGTGCCGGCTGTGACGAAGCCGATACGGGGGTTTCCGAAGGTGTGTACTGCTCCGGAGCGGACTGCACTGCCGAAACGGGTTCTTCGGTTGCAGTTATGCTTGCACCTATTGTTATTGTTCCTCCGTTAGATGACAAAAGTCCCTTTTCCTGCCAGTATTCAACAGCGTTCATTACGTCACTTTCCAAAAGGTTCAGGCGGCGTGCGATAATACGCGGCTCGGCGCTCAAACCTTTAACAGCCATGTTTAATATATAAAGATAAACTTTTACATATTCACCATTTGCTGTACTCATGTGAGTTTCGATAAAGTCCGATGCTACCGGAACAAAGTTAAAGTTAAATTTGAAGTTGAACATTATCTTTAATTACTCCCAATTCATCATAAAAGAAAAATTTTTCACCGTTCCCTATTGACAAGCTGATGCATTTGTGTTATAATTATAAACTGTAACAATAGCCTTAAAATTAGGGCTCGGACTATATAATAGCTTATTTATAAGACTATTATATCACAAGAATATTAAAATTGCAAGTGTTTTTATAATGAGGTGATTAATTAAATGTTGCATGCGGTAGAAGCAGGAAAGAATATACGTCTTTCGTACTCCAAAATTGAAGAACCCCTTACAATGCCTAATTTAATTGACGTCCAGAAAAATTCATATCGTTGGTTTCTTGACGAGGGTTTAAAGGAAGTTTTCCATGATATTTCCCCTATTACAGACCACGCTGAGAAACTCAAGCTTGAGTTTCTTGACTATAATCTGGAGTATAATTCAAAATTTGATGTTGAAGAATGTAAGGAAAGAGACGCAAAGTATGCGGCTCCGCTTAGAGTAAAAGTAAGACTTACAAATAACGAAACTCACGAAATGAAAGAGCAGATGCTCTTCATGGGAGATTTCCCGCTCATGACAGAGCAGGGTACTTTTATCATAAACGGTGCAGAGCGTGTAATTGTCAGCCAGTTAGTACGTTCACCGGGTATATATTATGATGCATCGAGAGATAAAGCGGGTAAATATTTATATACATCACAAATTATCCCGTACAGAGGTGCATGGATTGAATATGAAACAGATTCGAGCGATATTTATTCGGTAAGACTTGACCGAAACAGAAAGCTCCCTGTAACTGTATTTTTAAGAGCGTTGGGTCTTAGTACAGATGCCGAAATTATCGATGTATTTGGTGATGATGCCAGAATTAAGGCTACTCTTGAAAAGGATAATACAAATAACAGAGAAGAAGCACTTATAGAAATCTATAAGAGACTTCGTCCGGGTGAAATGCCGAGCGTAGAGAGTGCGGAGACACTCATTAACAATATGTTCTTTGACCCGAAGCGTTATAACCTTGCAAAGGTTGGACGTTATAAGTATGATAAGAAGCTCGCTATTTCAGACAGAATTAAGAATAAGAAACTTGCCGAGCCTGTTGCAGACCCGAGAACAGGTGAAATGATAGCAGAGGCAGGAGAGGTTATAACACCGGAAAAGGCTGAAATTATCGAAAAGGCAGGTGTAAACGAGGTATTCGTTTATGTAAAGATGGATGCTTACGGTGATTTCGGTGCACAGGATGTTCCGATGAAGGTATTCTCAAATGATGTTGTAGATATAAATGAATACTGTGATGTAGACGTTGACCTTCATTATCCAAAGGTAAGAAGAGCTGTTCTTGAAGAAATTCTGAACGAGGCAGACGAACAGGAGGCTATGCCGAGAGATGAATATATCAGACTCCAGGTTAAGCTAAGAGAAGATGAGTTAAGTCCGAAGCACATTACAAAAGATGATATCCTTGCGACAGTAAACTATTGTATTAACCTTGCAAACGGACTTGGTTCGACAGATGATATCGACCACCTTGGAAACAGACGTTTAAGATGCGTAGGTGAGCTTTTACAAAATCAGTTTAGAATTGGTCTTTCGAGAATGGAAAAGACAGTAAGAGAAAGAATGTCCGTTCAGGATATGGATATTATCACTCCAAGCTCACTCATAAATATCAGACCTATAATAGCATCAATAAATGAATTTTTCGGTTCATCACAGCTTTCACAGTTTATGGATCAGCCGAACCCGCTTGCAGAGCTTCGTCATAAGAGAAGAATTTCAGCATTGGGACCGGGCGGTCTTTCAAGAGACCGTGCAGGCTTTGAGGTTAGAGATATTCACTATTCGCACTACGGCAGAATGTGTCCGATAGAGACTCCGGAAGGTCCGAACATCGGTCTTATCACATCACTTGCTACTTTCGCAAGAATTGACGAGTATGGTTTTGTTGAATCACCGTATCGTAAGATTGATAAAAAGACAGGCTGTGTAACAGGCGAAATCGTATATATGACAGCAGATATAGAAGATAACTATATTGTTGCTCAGGCTAATGAGCCGCTTGACGAAGAGGGACACTTCCTTGATAAGAAGGTTTCGGCGCGTTACCGTGACCAGATTGTCGAGGTTTCACCGGATAGAATTGACTACATGGATGTATCACCGAGACAGCTTGTATCGGTTGTTACAGCTTGTATCCCGTTCCTTGAGAATGATGACGCTAACCGTGCGTTAATGGGATCTAACATGCAGTGTCAGGCAGTACCGCTTTTAACAACAGACTCCCCTATCATCGGTACCGGTATCGAGCATAAGGTAGCACACGACTCAGGTTCGGCAGTTCTTGCAAAAGAGGATGGTTATGTAGAAAAGGTTGCTTCAGATGTAATTTACATCAAGGGCGACAGCGGTGCAACTCACAAGCACGAACTTATTAAGTTTGCCCGTTCAAACCAGAGTACATGTATCAACCAGAGACCTATTGTTGTTCAGGGCGAGAGAGTTAAGAAGGGTGATATTATTGCCGACGGTCCGGCAATGGATAACGGTGAATTGGCTCTTGGTAAGAATATCTTAATCGGCTTCATGACATGGGAAGGCTATAACTACGAGGACGCTGTTCTTCTTAGTGAAGAGCTTGTAATGAATGATGTATTCACTTCAATTCACATGGAGGAATATGAGTGCGAAGCAAGAGATACAAAGCTTGGACCTGAAGAAATCACAAGAGATATTCCGAATGTATCGGAAGATGCATTAAAGGATCTTGACGAAAACGGTATCATAAGAATAGGTGCCGAGGTTCATCCGGGAGATATTCTTGTAGGTAAGGTAACTCCGAAGGGTGAAACAGAGCTTACAGCAGAAGAGAGACTTTTAAGAGCTATCTTCGGCGAAAAGGCAAGAGAAGTAA
The DNA here is from genome assembly GCA_900556575.1 of uncultured Eubacteriales bacterium. Lineage (GTDB taxonomy): Bacteria > Bacillota > Clostridia > UBA1381 > UBA1381 > UMGS1958. The sequence goes on along the minus strand of USPO01000042.1, from coordinate 1,115 downwards.
GAGATACCTCATTAAGAGTACCGCACGGTGAAAGAGGTATTATAGTAGATGTAAAGGTATTCAGCAAGGATAATCCGCGTGATGAGCTTAAGCCGGGTGTAAATAAGTCGGTAGTATGCTATATTGCTCAGAAGAGAAAGATTAGCGTCGGCGATAAGATGGCAGGCCGTCATGGTAACAAGGGTGTTGTTTCAAGAGTACTTCCGAAGGAGGATATGCCGTTCTTAGAGGATGGTACTCCGCTTCAGATTGTTTTAAACCCATTGGGCGTACCGTCACGAATGAATATCGGTCAGGTGCTTGAAATGCACTTAGGTTACGCATACAGATGCTTAAGCTTAAAGACAAGACAGGAGCTTGAGCAGATTACAGTAGATGATAATTTCAGAGAGCAGATATTAAAGGCTAAGGATGCAGCTCGTCCGGGCAGATTTATAAAGATTGGTACATCTGTATTTGATGGTGCAAAAGATGATGATATAAAGATGGCATTCGAAGCAGCAGGACTTGATCAGACATTTAAGTCAACAGTATATGACGGCCGTACAGGTGAAAAATTCGATAACACCGTAACAGTCGGAATAATGTACTACTTAAAGCTTCATCATCTTGTTGATGATAAGATTCATGCCCGTTCAACAGGTCCATACTCACTCGTTACACAGCAGCCGCTCGGTGGTAAAGCGCAGTTCGGTGGTCAGCGTTTCGGTGAAATGGAGGTTTGGGCTTTGGAGGCATACGGAGCAGCGTATACCTTACAGGAAATCCTTACGGTTAAGTCGGATGACATTGTAGGACGTGTTAAGACCTACGAAGCTATTGTCAAGGGTGAGAATATTCCGAAGTCAGGTATTCCGGAATCATTCAAGGTACTTGTTAAGGAGCTTCAGGCACTTGCATTGGATATTAAAATTCTTGACCATCAGGCTAAGGAAATTGATATTGATACTTTCTTTGATGATGACAGCGATGATGTTACCGATACCTACATGAAGGGAAGCGAGTATGATAAGAAGGAGCTTGAAAGCAAGGGCTTCACAGAAAAGGATGCTGAGGATATAGATGATGACTCAATGCTGTCGGAAGATAATGATTTTGCACCGATAGGCGGCGAT
>USPO01000041.1 GCA_900556575.1 uncultured Eubacteriales bacterium | reverse complement strand
AGAAGATGAGGATAAGAAAGATAAAGTCAAGGCAATTAATGCAGACGGAACAGAAAAAGGTAAGGTTTATACTGTAAGACAGGTTGATAATACTGTAAACGGTGCACAGACCATAACTGAGTTTAGAGGTGATACAAAGCTCGCTGACGGTGATACATATACAGCTATCGTAAGAAAGGGTATTGATACCGGTACAGAAGAAGGTATTATCGTTGATACTGAAAATCCGGCTGAATATTCAGCTTGGTACGTTCCGACAAATATAGAACAGGCATTGATTCTTGACGAGGACGGAAACGAAACAGAAGATTTCGATTACTATGGTGCAGTTTATGGCGGAGATAATGCTTCAAAGGTAAGTGACTTCAATAAATGGAATGCACAGGGCAGTTCAGGAAAAACGCTTACATTGGACCAGGACGGAGACAGAAAGTATGCTAATGTGATTTCGGATGGTGCAAAGAATGGAAGTGCCGGACAGGGTTCATTCTTCCTTGCAAAGCAGTTTACATCTGATAAAGCAGGTACGGCTGCTGAAATAGGAACAACAGGTAAGTATATGATTGAGATGGATATGGAATACATATCAGGTTCGGGAGCAGTTGTGCAGCTTTCAAATGGTTTCTCAAATAAATCACCTTTCATTGGTGAAACAATCGATGCATTTACAATAGGAAACAACGGAGTTCTTACAATCGGCGGAAAGGAAGCCGGCGGATTGAATACAAACAGCTGGGCAACAGTAAAGTATATTCTTGATATGGATTATGGTAAAGCAAGCTTATCCGTAGCGGGCGGAACACCGGTTGAAATTGAAGTTCCGAATTATGCAACTCTTGCAACAACTATCAATCCGGAAAAACTTACTCATTTTGTAATTTCAGCAAATAAGGTTGCTTTTGGTGTTAAAATTTCAAATCTTACAGTTGCGAAGCTTAAGAGTGATAAGCTTCCGGAGAAAACATTGACATTAAAGTCTTCGGATGATACAAAAGGAACAGTAAGCAGCGATGTAACAAAGGCTGTAATGAATACAGTTACAACGGTTAACGCGGTTCCGAATAACGGATATATATTTGTTGGCTGGAAGAATGAATCCGGTGAAGTCGTATCGACAGATGCAAGCTATACGTTCAGATTACATGATGATATAGAGCTTACAGCTCAGTTCGATGTTCAGAATGGAGTGGATGCAGTTAATGACTTCAAACTCACATCAGATAAGACAACATTAAAGAATGCGGCTGGTGTAACAGCAGCTTTAACAACTGAGGATGTTGTAGATGCGGCTGGAAATCCGGTAGAGTATGCAGAATCGGATGTTACGTGGTCATGTGATGAAGCCGGTGTAACCGTTGAAAACGGTGTTGTAACATTGGGTGAAGATTTTGTGATAGATGAAAATACAACAAAGGATATAGTTGTAAAGGCTGTTATAAATGGAGTTGAAAAGCAGCTTACTATTAAGGTATATTCATATGCATACTTTGAAAGTGCCAACGGCGGCAAGGTAACATCAGCGTGGGATGGACCGGTTTCAGAGGCTGCAGGAAGGAATGGTCTTGCATTCCCGGCAGGAGGAAAGACATCAACATTAACATTACCTGAAGCAGTATCACTTGATGGAAAGACAACAATTTCATATATTGCAGCAGGTTCGGGAGCTGCGGGTAAATTCTGCGGACAGCCGAGATATATTGAAATATATGATACAAACGGCAACAAAGTTGTTAATGAAGTGATAGGTTATAGCTGGGGAAGCATGACAGTAGGTGGAACAGTAGGCGGTTCAGCTATTAGTGACGGAACGAATTTTGATAACGCAGTAGTTATGAATGCATGGAGTGAGCCTGTTATTATTACACTTAATGGAGATGGAACCGGAGTTGTAAGCTTTAACGGTGCAACTGCAAATGTTACTGTAAATTCATCAGCAACGGATATTGCTTCAATTAAGTTCAGTTCAAAATCGGGAGCTCCGGATTATACACAGAGAGGACTTAGCTTAACAGATATTACAATTGAAAAGTAATATACATATTATCAGCTAATCAATCATAAGAAAATCCCCAAAGCCGAAAGGCTTAGGGGATTTTTTATCGGAATTTTTATATCTTCCATACAAAAGCATCACTGTTTCATATACTTATAAAGCATAGTCACAGCCTCGGCTCTTGTCAGACTGTCCTGCGGACGGAGTTCGCTGCCGTCACCGTTGATTATACCCATTCCCGAAAGAAGTGCCGCATAGCCTAAAAGACCATTGGAAAGTTTGTCGGAGTCGGCATAGCTGATCTTGTAAATATCGTTAAGCTTTGCAATTCTCTCATAGCCTGCAATTCTAATCATGTAGACAAAGGCTTGTTCACGGGTTACAGCTGCATTTTCATTTCGTTCATCTTTATTAAGTATTTTATAGTCATAGCAGCGGTCGTACATAGTATCTGTATCTGCGTTTAAGATATATCTGTTGTTTGATGCAAGCAATATTCTTAATAAGTCCTCCTGCGTAATAGCTGTATCAGGATTAAAGCTTTCGCCCTTTAAAGCTATTCCGTTTTCGGCAAGTTCTTTAACCATGCTTTCGCACCAGTGACCGGATATATCATTGTACGAGGCATCGTAGGCATTGTAGTTATCATTTTTGTCTATATCCTCGCCTGTGAATGCATCGATTTTAGTATAGCCCGTAACGGTATATGCAAGCTTGTAGCCGTCATCTGTTGGAATGTAGTAAAGCTTTAGAGGAGAGTATTCCATAAGCTTTTTATATGCGTCATCCGCAGAAATGATATTTTCAGGTGACGGGAATTTCGCATCATCATCATACGAAAGATAGTATGATGTAACTGTATCATTTTTTGTATCATATGTAAGACCTATTGAGTTGTCCGGATAAGGGATACCGTTTACGATTCTTGAAAAACTGCGGTATAAATTGGAATATACTTCACGGTTGTTTTCATTTTCCTTGAATTCACTAAGCTTATCGGTTGCGGCATTAAGAAATTTATCGGACTCTTTGGTGTATTTTTCAATCTGTTCATCTGTCAGCGGTTTATTATCTTCGTCTGAGCTGTTTTTGTAGTATGCCGAAGGTATATAACAGTTAAGAGATGTTAATCTCTTGTGTCCGGCATCAAACGATGCACTCAAACTTTGATAATTGTCAGCAGAATTGTCTTTCATATATAAATCAAGTACATATTTTTTAGGCAATGTATTCAGTGAAAACATCGATGAAGAGTCAAGCTTCATTCCAGAAGTGATATTCAGCTTTGGTAAACTGCGTATAAAAGCCTCCGCTTCATCGGCACTGTAAAGCTTTGATATTTCGTTAAGCTCTGTTATTTCTTCTGACGTAAGCGAGGATTCATTTTTTGATGATGAATCCATTGAAGCACCTCCGATGCCCGATGCCGGTCTTGCTAACGGTGTCTGTTTTAATTCAAGCTTTTCTCCTGTTACGGCTGAAATATAGCCAGGATTTTTTAATGAATAGAGAAGATTTATCTTATCTTCTTCGGGCTTTTCACTGTTCCAAATCGAGTAATTGTATTCCTTTGAATATACAAGTTCCTCGGGGAAAGCACTTCGGTAGCTTTCATTCGGATTTTCAAGTGACGCAGCGTTATCATTAAAGGCAGCATCGTAATCATACGAAATATTTGCACGAATAATTGTAACAGAATTATTACTGTAATCGGCAGTTATGGAAATATTGCTGCCATACACTTCATTTCCGTTTTTCATTCTTTTGTAGTTTACTGTAAATTCAGAATCGGAGTATTCGCTTACTCTGAATGACTCGATTTCAAGCGTGTCCGAAGTATCGGCAAATGCTTCGGGGATAAGCTTTTGTACAAATTCATTTGTGAGTGCCTTTGCTTTAGATTCGGAAACCTTTGAAAGTTTTCCAATGTCGGTACTGACAGGATTTCTGTCATAGTAATAGTATGCGCCTATGCGTCCCAATGTATCGCAGTAAATATCTAAGGATTTGCTGTTGTCGGGATTATTCCATCTGAAGATATAGCCGGATGAACCGTAATCTATACCGTCATTTTCATAGCTGGATGCGTTTCCTGAAAATTCACTAAGTTCTGCAGGAACGTCGATTCTGCTTTTGACATTAATCAAGGCAGTTTTCATAGCCTCCGAGTCTGTGACAGAAACTGCTGTCGGTGCGACTGCTGAATTTGATGTTTCAGCCATTGCAAACGGTGCTGCAGCTGAAAGCATAGAGATAATGATTAGTGTGCTTAATAGTTTTTTCATTGTTATTCCTCCTTTATACAGCGGGTATTTTCCGCTTTTTATGTTTCTATATATAATATCTTTCAGAGTGTCATTTGGTTGCATAATTTTAAAATTTTTTTTGTTTTGTGTTAATTCATAAAAATAATTGATGTCATTGCCATAAAATAAAAGAATATGAAATATTTTTTGCGTTTGTTAAATTTTTTTTCTTTATTTGACTTTACTTTTTTAAGGAAAAATGGTATAATAAAAGGAGAATATTTTAATTTGTTAAGAGGAATTGAATTGGAAAAGAAATGGGAATATAAGTACAAGCAGCATAAACGTGAAGAGATTAATCGTATATCGCATAAATATTCAATTCATCCCATAATTACTGCCATTCTGCTTAACCGAGGTATTTCAGAAGATAAAATCAAGGCATATTTTACAAAGTCTATGCGTGATGTAATAAATCCTCTTGAAATGAAGGACATGGATAAGGCAGTTGCACGAATAATGGCTGCTTTGGAAAAGAAAGAACCGATAGTTGTATACGGCGATTATGATGTTGACGGAATAACTTCGACTGCTGTATTATATGACTTCCTGCGTTCAAACGGTGCGGATGTTGAGTATTATATTCCGGAACGTCAGAACGAGGGCTATGGCATAAATATAATGGCCGTAAATAAACTTATCAAAAAGGGAAGAAAACTCCTCATAAGTGTTGACTGCGGTATAACGGCGGTTGGAGAAACATCATTCGCACATCTTCAGGGAATGGATGTTATAATAACAGATCATCATACCTGCAAGGAAAAAATTCCTGAAGATGCGGTTGCGGTATTAGATCCTAAACGTGAAGATGATGAATATCCCTTTGACAGCCTGTGCGGTGTAGGAGTTGCATTTAAGCTTATACTTGCTGTTACAATGGCAATGGGAAAGAAAACATCTGATTGTTTTAATAAGTATATAGACCTTGTTGCAATCGGTACAATAGCAGATGTTGTTCCGCTTACTGACGAAAACAGAGTATTTGTTGACAGGGGGCTGAAGCTTCTTCAAAATCCTTCACGCCCAGGTATTCGAGCATTGTTTGAAGTTGCCGGAACAAGAACACCTGTAAGCGCATCTACGATAGGATTTACACTTGCACCGAGACTAAATGCATCCGGCAGACTTTATAATGCTTCAACTGGTGTTGAACTTCTGCTTTCGGATAATTATGATGAGGCATTAAATACGGCAAAAGAACTTGATGCAGCGAACCGTCAGCGACAGAATGCTGAGCAGGAGATATTTGAACAGGCATTGGACATGATTGCAAGAGACCCTAATTTTGAAAAGAAAAAGGTAATTGTACTTGCAAATACAGACTGGCATCAGGGTGTTATAGGAATTGTAGCATCAAGATTGAATGAAAGATATTATAAACCTTGCATACTTATTTCCGATGACGGAAAGGGAAATGGAAAGGGCAGTGGTAGAAGTATACCTGATTTTAATCTGTTTGATGCGCTATCTGCCTGCGAGGATATATTAACCGGATTCGGAGGTCATGCAGCAGCGGCAGGTTTAAATATAAATATAGCAGATGTACCAAAATTTTCTGAGGAAATAAACAAATATGCAGATAAATTCATAACAAAGGAAATGCAAACACCTAAGCTTTGGATTGACTGCCCAATAAATCCAAAAACGGCAACACTTCAATGTGCAAGAGTACTTTCAAAACTTGAACCGTTTGGAATGGGAAATGAAAAGCCTGTCTTTTCTATGGAAAATCTTGAAGTGGCTTTTTTTAATACTGTAGGTGTTGAAAATAATCATCTTCGACTTCGACTTGTAAAGGACGGTATGAGTTTTAGCTGCATAGGTTTTTCATTAGGTTCATATGCAGAAAAACTTTTTCAGGGAGCAAAGATAGATGCAGCATTTCAGCTTGAAGTAAATTATTATCAGGGAACAGAATCGGTTCAGCTTATAATAAAAGATATAAAGGTAAATTAATATATTTGACTCTGAAATATCCGCGTCAAATGTAAATAAAATAATTGCAAGGGGGAATTACAATGAACAGCAGCGGCATTTTTGAACCTTCTAAAATAAAACATAGAGATGAATCGGATACGGATGCGATAGTTGATGAAATAATTGATTCCGTAAAAGAACATACACCGTCGGCGAATACAGACATGATTTATACTGCTTACAGATTGGCGAAGTGGTCGCACAGAGAACAGTTTCGCAAGAGTGGAGCACCGTATATAGAGCATCCTGTTCAGGTGGCATATATAGCATCACAGCTGTCAATGGATGCAACAACGATTACAGCATGCCTGTTGCATGATGTTGTTGAGGATACCCCTTATTCATATGAAAATATAGAGCAGCTTTTTGGCAGCAATGTAGCACTTTTAGTTGATGGTGTAACAAAGCTAAAGAAAATTAAGTATAATACTCGTGAGGAACAGCAGGTCGATAATCTCAGAAAAATGTTTTTTGCTATGGCAAAGGACATAAGAGTCGTAATAATAAAGCTTATAGACAGGCTTCATAATATGCGTACACTGAATTTTATGCCGCGTAAGAAGCAGCTTTTAATTTCAAAGGAAACACTTGATGTATATGCTCCTCTTGCTCATCGTCTCGGTATGTCAAAAATTAAGATTGAGCTTGAAGATTTGGCATTAAAATACCTTGACCCGATAGCGTATGAGGAAATACGAACAAGTATTAATCAAAAGAAAGAAGAACGTGAAAAATACATAACCGGTCTTATGGATGATTTAAAAAATATTATCAATGAAGCTGGTATAGAAGGAGAAATAAGCGGACGTGCAAAGCATTTTTACAGCATATTCAGAAAAATGTATACACAGAATAAAACAATGGATGAGCTGTATGATTTATTTGCGGTTCGTGTAATTGTTGAAACAGTTGCAGACTGTTATGCGGTTCTGGGTCTTGTTCATGAGCATTATACGCCGGTTCCTCTTAGGTTTAAGGATTATATAGCAATGCCTAAGCCGAATATGTATAAATCACTCCATACAACTGTAATAGGACCTAATGGTACACCATTTGAAATTCAAATTCGTACCTATGAAATGCACCGTATAGCGGAAGAAGGTATTGCGGCACATTGGAAGTACAAGGAAGGCAAGAGCGATATGGATAGTACATTAAGCTGGGTTCGTCAGCTTTTGGATACACAGCAGAATGTGCTTGACCCTGATGATTTCTTTAATACGCTTCGCTGTGATTTGTTTGCGGATGAGGTGTTTGTATTCACACCTCAAGGCAGAGTTGTTTCACTGCCGGCAGGAAGTACCGTTATAGACTTTGCATTCTTGATTCATACACAGGTAGGCTGCAGAATGAGCGGTGCTAAGGTTAACGGAAAAATCGTTCCGAACAGCTATGTACTTCAAAATGGTGAGATAGTAGAAATACTTACGGCAAATAACCATGGTCCGAGCCGTGACTGGATTAAGCTTTGCCGTACAACAAATGCGAAAAATAAGATTAATCAGTGGTTTAAAAAGGAAAAAAGAGAAGAAAATATTGAACATGGAAATGACCTTATCGAAAGAGAGTTAAGGCGAATAGGAAATACACGCTCGCAGCTTTTCAGACCTGAATGGATGGAACTTGTTACAAAGAGATACGGATTTAATACGCTGGATGATTTGATTGCAGCGGTAGGCTACGGCGGAATTTCGGCACAAAAGGTTGTAATGCGTCTTAGGAACAACTGGACGGCAGAAATCGAAGCAGAGGAAAAGCGTAAGCAAATGGAATCTGTTATGGAAAGTGGTACGGTACAGCAGCCGCAGCGTCCGCAGCCGAAGAGAACATCAGATAAGGGTATTATAGTAAAAGGAATTGATAATTGCCTTGTAAATCTTGCAAGCTGCTGCAGCCCTGTGCCGGGTGATGATATAGTAGGATTTATTACAAAGGGTAAGGGTGTTAGCATACACCGTGCAAGCTGTCCGAATATTCAGCTTGAAAATCTTCCGGAACAGGATAGAGGAAGATTTATTGATGTAGAGTGGGATATGGCTAAAGCTACGCTTACAGATGTAATGCTGCGTATTGAAGTTATAGACCGCGATGGTATTATTATGGATATAACAAATATTTTATCCAATCTGAAAGTACCTTTTAGGTCAATAAATGCTTATGTAAAAAATGGTATTGCCGTTGTTTCGATAGGTATAGAATTGAGAAATACATCGGATTTAGCGTTGCTTACCAAAAAGATTAAGCAGGTACACGGTGTGAGAAATGTGTCGAGAGAAAATAAATAAAGGAAAAAACAATGCAGAAATTAGATATAAACATAAATACAGAATATATAAAGCTTGATCAGCTCCTGAAGTTCTCCGGTCTTGCCGAGAACGGAGCTGATGCTAAGGCTATGGTTCAGGAGGGAATTGTTGAGTTTAACGGTCAGCCGTGCGAAATGAGAGGCAAGAAGGTTCGTGCCGGAGATAAAGTAACAGTAGAATTTCAGGATGAAACCGTTGAAATAACAGTCGGTCAGGAATAATGCATATAAATTCATTAAAGCTAAAAAACTTTCGCAATTATTCGGAAGCGAGTTTTGAATTTTCGCCATTGACGAATGTAATTTACGGTGACAATGCACAGGGAAAGACAAATATACTTGAGGCTGTGTATATGTTTGCACAGGGCAGAAGTCACCGTGCAAAATCGGATAAAGAATTAATAAAATTCGGAGAGGATACATCACAGCTTGAAATCGAATTTGAAGATTCCGACCGTGAATATAATGCAAAAATAAGGCTGAACAAGCATGGGAGCGGTAAAAAGTCTGTTTGGATCAATTCAGTACCGATAAAAAAACTTTCAAAGCTTATGAGTTATCTGAATGTTGTTATGTTTTCGCCGGAAGATTTAGATTTGGTAAAGGGTTCGCCGTCCTTTCGCAGGCATTTTATAGATGCGGCGTTGAGTCAGCTTTATCCCAAGTATTTAATAACTCTTACAGAGTATAGTCAGGCACTTGCACAGAAGAACAGCCTTTTAAAGCAGATTAAGCCGAATGATAAGGCGGCGGAATCGCTCCTGACGGTTTGGAATATGGCGCTTGCGGAAAAGGGTGCATTGATTATGAAATACAGAGCCGAATTTTTGGAGTCCTTAAACAGTTTTGCGGCAGAGATTCAAAAGGAGATTTGCGGAGAAGAACTTGAACTTGAATATGTACCGAGCATAAAGGCAGAGAACATCGGAAGTCAGGAAGAGCTTTTGGAGAAATTTGAGGCCAATACAGATAGGGAAATATTATTTTCTTCCGCTCTTATCGGAGTACAGAGGGATAATATGAATATCCGTATTAATGGCAAAGAAGCAAGGCTCTACGGCTCACAGGGGCAGCAGCGGACGGCGGCACTGTCAATAAA
>USPO01000040.1 GCA_900556575.1 uncultured Eubacteriales bacterium | reverse complement strand
TAGGACTCGGAACTTCAAAGCCGGATAAAATGTGTCGTGTAACACTAAATAATGCTTCAAAGCTAAATACAACATTAGGCTATGAGGCAGGCGGTGTTTTGAGAGCACTTAACGGTGAAGAAGATGTCGATTTTATGAAAACATCGGCAGGCAACGGTTATCTTGTACCGGCTAAAAAATGGGTGACAGCAACGTTTGTTGCAAACTCATCAACAGGACTTTGGGATTTATATTTTGACGGTATGCAGGTAGGAACGAATATGAAGTTCAGAAATTCATCTGATTTCATTGCAACTATTGAGTTTACAATGGATAGAAGCTATAGCGGCGGTTCATACCTTATAGATAATATAGCAGTTGAAAATATTACAGATGACTATGCAGATGGTTATTGGGAAGCATTGGAGCTTAACATTCCGAAGGACGAGAATGGAATGTACACTATGAATAAGGAGTATTTACTCCCTTATAATGGTACAGATGGATTAGCCGGCAGCAAGTATACGTGGAAGTCATCAAATTCGGATGCACTTTCAGTAGATACAAGGTCTCTTGCGGTTGAGGAATTATCAAAGTTCGGATATACAGAAGAGCAGATAAAAGCTTATAAGGATAAGGGAACAAACTATGTAACAGTAGTTGTTGCAAATCCGGGAGATAAGGTTCCGGCATCTGGAATAAAGGTAACATTGACAGGTTCAATGGAAGTAGATGACAAAGCATATTCGAAGAGCTTTGATATAATGGTTTATCCGGAAAATAATTCGGAAGAAACAACAGATGAAAGTAAGGCAAGGGCGGATTTGAATGCGATTACATCAATAAGTTCAGGCATGACAATTTCGTCATCAAAGACAATTGACTTACCTTCGGTTGGTACAGTAAACGGTTCTAATATTACATGGTCTTCGAGTGATTCAAGCTATATTAATACGAATACCGGAAAAGTAACAATTCCATCAAGTTCAAGAACTGTTGTTTTAACAGCAACAGCAGAGTTTGGAACAGCAAAGGTAACAAAACAGTTCTCGATTTATCTAAAGGGAACAAACAGCTCATCCGGCGGCTCGGGTGGCTCCGGAGGCGGTGGCGGCGGCAGCAGCAGACCGTTAATTGTACCGGGTACTGTAACAAATGATAATGAAAAGTTTGGAACAGATGCATATACACCGGAAGATACAAGTAAGATGATATTCAATGACATTGAGGGTGTTTCATGGGCAAAAGAAGCTATTGAGGCACTATATAATAAGAATGTCATTTCGGGTTATGGAAACGGTTTCTTTGCACCTGAAAGAAGTGTAACAAGAGAGCAGTTTGTAAAGATGCTTGTAGGAGCATTGGGACTTGATACAAATGCAGAGTCAAGTGTAAGCTTCAGTGACGTTCCCGAAGATGAATGGTTTACACCGTATATCAATGCAGCAGCGGCATTGGGAATTGTTTCGGGTAAGGATGACGGCAGCTTTGGTGTAGGTGAATCAATTACAAGACAGGATATGGCTGTAATGTGCACAAGAGCCTTAAACGCAGTCGGAAAGACTTTGGGAGAAGGCAGTTCATCGTTTAATGACGGAGATAAGATTTCCGATTATGCAAAATCAGCTGTAGGCAGCATGGCAGCGGCAGGCTATCTGACAGGTGATGAAAACGGAAGCTTTAATCCGACAGATACAGCAACAAGAGCACAGACAGCAGTTGTTCTTTACAGAATAATTAAATAATATTGAGGAGCTGATGCAGAACAAGGTTTTGTATCAGCTTCTTATTCTATTATGAGATAAAATATATGTTTTTGCATTAAAAATAGGAAGATATGAATAGAAATTAGGGTAATAAATGATGTATAATATAATTGGGTATATAATTTGCCATTATGAATTTAGCTGAATTTATCCTTATACTTTTATCGATTTATTCCAAAAAGTCATAATTACATTAAAGAAAAAACGAATATTTATCCTTTAATTGAATTGATATTTACAAATCAAATTAATTGTGGTAGAATGTATGTAATGATGATAATGTATGTGATTTTATACTGTTTCGACGGTATAAAATCGGGGAAAAATGCCGTCTCTGAGGAAATACAGGGTGTATACGGTATCGAGAAAGATTAGAGAGGAGTAGCTGTCCGGCAGTTTATGCCCTTATTTCAGACAGCGTTGTTTGTTATGGCAATATATGACGTAACACGATATGGTGTATACAATGATGGTGTCACCAATAATACCAAGGCAATTGCGGATGTAGTTGCAATGGCGGAGGCTAACGGCGGAGGTACAATTTATTTCCCTGCCGGAACTTACGTTTCAGGTTCTATCGAATTAAAGAGCAATATGACTCTTTATCTTGAATCGGGTGCATTAATTCTCGGAAGTGAGGATAAGGCGGATTATCCTATGATAACCGAGAAAATTGTGGAAGGATATACAAGAGAAGGTCATGCCGGAATGATTTATGCATTGAGAGCTGAAAATGTAACGGTTGAGGGCAGAGGAACAATTGACGGACGCGGATATAACTGGTGGCCGGACAAAGCCAATCAGCACAGACCAAGAATGTTTCAGCCTATTTTATGTGATAATGTAAGACTTGCAGGAATTACGATTAAAAATTCGCCTATGTGGACTGTTCATCCGGTATGCTGCAAGAATGTTACGATTGATGGTATCACAATAAGAAACCCGTGGGATTCACCGAATACAGACGGTATTAATCCAGAAAGCTGTTCGGGAGTACATATTTCAAATTGTACAGTTGATGTTGGTGATGACTGTCTTACATTAAAGTCGGGTACAGAAGATGACCTGCTTCAGAAGCAGTATCCGTGTGAGAATATAGTTGTTACAAACTGTACTATGCTTAACGGTCATGGCGGTGTTGTTATCGGCTCGGAGATGAGCGGCGGAGTTAAGAATGTTACAATTTCAAACTGTGTATTCAACGGCACGGACAGAGGTATCAGAATTAAGACAAGACGTAAGAGAGGCGGCTGTGTTGAGGATATTTTGATTAACAATATCATGATGACAAACGTATTTGCGCCTATCACTGTAAACGGATACTATCAGTGCGGAGGAACAGATCCGGATGATATGTCATTATTCAGCCTTGAAAAGCTTCCTGTTTCAGACGATACTCCGGTAATGAAAAATATTATAATTTCAAATGTTCGTGCAACAAAGGCAACCGCATCAGCCGGATTTATTTACGGTATTCCGGAATCACCTGTTGAGGGTTTGAGAATAAGCAATTATTCGGTTGAAATGGTAGAGTCGGAAACAGAGATTAAGGATAAGCCTATCATGGCATGGCACATTAAGAAAACAGCGGGAACAGGTCTTTACTGTTGCTTCTGCAAGGATGTTGTATTTGACAATGTTTCAATCAAGGTATTGAACGGTTCTGCCGTAAAGGTAGAAGAGTCAGAGGACATTCGCCTTTCAGGTATAAATGCAGTTGGCGGAGATAAGGTTTCGGAAACTGTTAATTGTAAAAACATCATATTAAACAACGAGAAGATTGGTTAAATAAATTAGAGTAGGGATATGAGTCTGTCGCATGACAGCGGAATGGAGAATGAAATGGAATTATTAAAGAGAACAGATAAGCAGCCTAAGCATACAGAGCGTGTTTTACAGTTCGGTGAAGGTAACTTTTTAAGAGGCTTTGTTGATTGGATGATTGACAGATTAAACAAGGAAAATGGCGGAGATTACGGTGTTGTACTTGTACAGCCGTTATCAAGTCCTATGCTCGATAAGTTCATTAATGACCAGGATGGCTTATATGATTTATATTTAAGAGGTCTTTTAAACGGTGAAAAGGTAGAGGAAACAAGAGTTGTAGAGTGTGTAACCCGCTGTATCGATCCGTATGTAAGAACAGATGAGTTCTTTGAATGTGCGTCAAATCCGGATTTAAGATTTATTGTTTCAAATACAACAGAGGCAGGTATAGAATATAAAGAAGGCGATGACGGGTCATCATTTGCAGATACAACCTTCCCGGGCAGACTCACAATGTTCTTGAAAAAGAGATTTGATTTAGGTTTACCGGGCTTTGTATTATTCCCGTGCGAGCTTATTGACAAGAACGGCGACTGCCTTAAGGAATGTGTATTAAAGTATGCTAAGGATTTTGGATACGGCGAAGAGTTTGCAAAGTGGGTTGAGAATGAAAACCACTTCACAAATACACTCGTTGACAGAATTGTAACAGGTTATCCGAGAGAAACAGCTGCTGAAATGTGTGAAAAGTTTGGTTACCAGGATAATGTAATTGATACAGCTGAAATATTCCACTTATGGGTAATTGAAGGCGATAAGAAGTATGCCGCTGAAATTCCGTTTACAGACATCGGTCTTAATGTATTATGGACAGATGACGTAACACCGTACAAGAAGAGAAAGGTTAGAATATTAAACGGAGCTCACACAATGATGGTACTTGCAGCAAGACTTGCAGGACTTGAGTCAGTTGGTGAGGCTATGAATGATGAGCTTATTTACTCATTCATGCATAAGGGACTTTTCAAGGAAATTATTCCGACACTTGACCTTCCGAAGGATGAACTTGAGCAGTTTGCAAATGATGTAATTGAGCGTTTTAAGAATCCGTTCATCAAGCACTTGCTTTTAAGTATTGCTCTTAACTCAGTTTCAAAGTTCAAGGTTCGTGACCTTCCGTCACTCTTAGAGTACATGAAGGAATTTAATAAGGAACCGGAGTGCCTTGTATTCTCACTTGCAGCTTTAATTAAGTTCTATAAGGGTGATGAGGCAAATGACGATCCGAAGGTAATGGAATTCATGAAAAATGCGTCACCGGCTGAGATTTTAGCAAGCACAGATTGCTGGGGAACAGACCTCACAATGCTTCTTCCGTCAGTAGAAAAGTATCTTGCACTTATTGACGAAAAGGGCATCAGAGAGGCTATGAAGACAGTAGTAGACTAATAAAAAAATGTAAAGCTTCGCTTGCCGAATGGCAGCGGCCGTCGGAGCAGATTATCTGCTGTGCGGCTGCTAAGCGAAGCTTTAATAATATAATGAGGGAAAATATATGAAGGAATTAATTATAAATGAGCGTGACAACGTAGCAGTTATGCTTGAGGGCGAGCTTAGAGGTCACAAAGTAGCACTTCGTGATATTAAAGAGGGCGAAGATATTATAAAATACGGCTATAAGATAGGTCATGCAATTACAGATATAAAAAAAGGTGAGCATGTTCATACTCATAATATCAAGACTAATTTGAGCGGTACATTAGAGTATAAATATGAAAGAACAGGCTATGAATTAAAGCCGCAGCCAAAGCGTACATTCATGGGTTATGTGCGTGAAAACGGTGCTGTCGGTATCAGAAATGAAATATGGATTGTAAACACAGTTGGATGCGTAAACAAAACTTCTGAAATTCTTGCAAGAGAGGCACAGAAGCTTTACGGTGACCGCTGTGACGGTGTATTCAATTTTGTCCATCCGTTCGGCTGTTCACAGCTCGGAGATGACCAGGCAACAACGCAGGCTATATTAAAGGGTATGGTAAATCATCCGAATGCCGCCGGTGTTCTTGTTTTAGGATTGGGCTGTGAGAATAACAATATCGGTGTATTCAAGCCTCTCTTGGGTGAGATAAACGAAAAGAGAGTTAAATTCATGTCGACACAGGAGCATGATGACGAGATAGAGGAAGGTTTAAAGCTTATCGGCGAATTGGTCGATTATGCCGAAACTTTCAAGAGAGAAGAATGTGACCTTTCAAAGCTTGTTATAGGATTAAAGTGTGGCGGTTCGGACGGCTTCAGTGGTCTTACGGCAAATCCTCTTATAGGACGTGTCTCTGATAAGGTAATTGCTTCGGGTGGAAGTACTATTCTTACAGAAGTTCCGGAGATGTTCGGAGCAGAAACAATTCTTATGAACAGAGCAACAGATGAGGCTACATTTGAAAAGGTGGTTTCATTAATAAATGACTTCAAGGAATACTTCATGCGTCATAATCAGGTTGTATATGAAAATCCTTCACCGGGTAATAAGAAGGGCGGAATTACAACCCTTGAGGATAAGTCGCTTGGTTGTGTTCAGAAGTCGGGAAGTGCCGATGTTGTGGATGTAATTCAGATTGGTGAACACGTTAAAAAGCAGGGACTTAATCTTCTGACAGGTCCGGGAAATGATATTGTTGCAGTAACAAATCTCACAGCATCTGGATGTCATATGATTTTATTCTCAACCGGAAGAGGAACACCGGTGGGAGCACCTGTTCCTACAGTTAAGATTGCAACAAATAATGACCTCGCAGGCAGAAAGCCGCATTGGATAGACTTTAATGCTGGTCCTATAATCGAGGGTGCAGACCTCTCGGACGAACTTCTCGATTATATTATCAGTGTTGCAAACGGTGAAAAGACAAATAATGAAAAGAACGGATACAGAGAAATATCAATCTTTAAGGATGGAGTAACTCTTTAATTTTTAGATTGACAGGCTGTTGAATAAGATAAATTAATTGCCGGTATAAAGGCAAAATATAATAGAACATAGCATTGTTCAGGAGGAAATCAAATGGATTTAAAGGGAAAATGGGTCAGTGATTTAGGCAACGGTTATTTTAAGAACCCTGTTATATATGCAGACTATTCGGATCCGGATGTTATAAGAGTTGGCGAAGATTTTTATATGACCGCATCAAGCTTTACATATGTACCGGGTCTGCCTATTCTTCATTCAAAGGACCTTGTAAACTGGGAGCTAATTAATTATGCTGCAAAGGAATTGCAGTCAGATTTCGATAAGCCTATTCACGGCTGCGGAGTTTGGGCGCCGTCAATTCGTTATCATGAGGGAAGATTTTATATCTACTACGGAGATCCAGACAGAGGAATTATGATGACTTCGACAGATGATATATACGGAGAATGGGAGCCTTTAATCTGTGTTAAGGAAGGAAAGGGACTCATTGATACTTGTCCGCTTTGGGATGATGACGGAAAGGCATATATTGTTCACGGCTATGCAAAGAGCCGCTGCGGATTTAAGAGTAAGATTGGTCTGTTTGAAATGACTCCGGACGGCAAAAAGACAATTACAGAAGATAAGATTGTGTTTGACGGAACTATAAGTCACCCGACTATTGAGGGTCCGAAGTTCTACAAGAGAAACGGATACTATTATATTATGTCACCGGCAGGTGGTGTTCCGACAGGCTGGCAGACTGTTCTCCGTTCAAAGAATGTGGACGGTCCTTATGAGGATAGAATTGTGTTAAGACAGGGAACAACCGATATTAACGGACCTCATCAGGGCGGATGGATTGAGCTTGAAAACGGAGAGAATTGGTTCATGCACTTCCAGGACCTTGAGGTTTGCGGAAGAATAGTTCACCTTCAGCCGGTTGAATGGATTAATGATTGGCCGGTAATGGGTATAAATGCAGATTCAGGACTTTGCGGCGAGCCGGTAAAGATATGTAAAAAGCCTAATGTAGGTAAGGAATATCCGATAAGTGTAATTGCAACGTCAGATGATTTCATGGACGGACTTGGTTTACAGTGGCAGTGGCAGGCAAACGTTAAGAATGATTGGTTTGAGTGCAAAAACGGAGTACTGAAGCTTAATGCCTGCAATACAGGAAATAATATTTGGCATATGCCGAATGTGCTTACACAGCTTTGGCAAGCTCCTTCAATGAGAACTACCGTTAAAGTAAGCCTTCCGTCGGGAACAGGCAATACAAAAGCCGGTCTTGGTGTAATAGGTCAGGATTATGGTTATGTAGCTTTGAGAAATGACGGTACAGTAGAAATGACAGTCGGTACAGCAAAGAATATTGACAATAACGGCGGAGCAAATGTAACTGAAACAGTTAAGGCTGAAAAGATAATAAGTGAAAACAGCGTATATCTTCGCTGCGAAATAATTGCAAAGGAGAATGCATATGATTGCATTGCAAGAGTTTCATACAGTGAGGACGGAGAAATCTTTACCGTATTGGGTGAGTTTGCACCTAAGCAGGGAAGATGGGTAGGTGCAAAGCACGCTATGTTCTGCATGGGTGATGAAGGCTTTGCAGAATTTGAGAATTTTGTAGTAGACTAAATTAAAGCTGCGGCAGGCTTGGCTTTGCCGCAGCCTTATATAAAGGAGAAATATAAATGGCAAAAACATTATTACCTATTGCGGAAAAGCTTTGTAATACCATAATGAAGGATTTTCCGGAAATTATAATTAAAAAGTGGCAGTATGATGCCGGCCTTTGCTTAATAGGCTTTGATGCAATGTACAAGCTTACAGGAAATGAGGAGTATAATAAATATATTCATAATTTCTATGATTACTTCATTCATGATGACGGTACAATTGAAACTTACAATCCAGAGGTAAGAAACATAGACCATATTAACTGTGGAAAGAATTTATTCCTTTTGCTTGAAGAAACCGGTGATGAAAAGTATGCAAAGGCAATAGAGCTTTTGGCATCACAGCTTAAAATTCAGCCTAAAACACCTTCGGGAGCATATTGGCATAAGAATATTTATCCTAATCAGATATGGCTTGACGGTATTTTCATGGGTGAGCCGTTCAGTGCAAGATATGCGCTTGAGTTTAATCATCCGGAGAAGTTCGATGAAGTAATAACACAGTTTGAAGTAGCTGAAAAGAGTACATATGAGCCGAGATGCGGATTATATGCTCATGCCTGCGATGAGTCAAAGCAGATGTTCTGGGCAGATAAGAATACAGGCCGTTCGTTAAATGTATGGGGCAGATCTGTAGGCTGGTTCTGTATGGCTATGGTTGATACACTTGACTTCATTCCGGAGGAAAGAAATGATATAAGAGAAAAGCTTATTGCAATGCTTAATAAGGTATTGGGCAATGTAGTTAAGTATCAGGATAAGGACGGAGTTTGGCTTCAGGTTCTGGATAACAGCAGAAGTGATAACTACCAGGAAGCAACTTGTACTTGTCAGTTTGCATATGCAATTAATAAGGCAATAAATAAGGGCTATGTTGATAAGGAAGTATATAAGCCGCATCTTGAAAAAGCAATCGAGGGAATTGAGAATGTGTTCCTTAGAGAAGAGGGCGAATATGCATATATAGGCGGCTGCTGTGCAGTAGCCGGATTAGGTCCGGATGATAATCCACGCCGTGACGGTACATTGGATTACTATTTCAGTGAACCTATTCGTGACAATGATTTTAAGGGTGTAGGTCCGTTCTTATTACTTGCGGCAGAATATGAGGGATAAAAAAAGAGCAGCATCAAGACCTGTTAAGGTTTTAATGCTGCTCTTTTTATTCAACTATTTCACTGCTCAGCTTTGCATCATCTATTTTTTGAAGAAGTACTTCATTTTGTACAACCTCCGTTACGCCTAATGAAACTCTGAGTTTAAATTTAGGGAAATTATTGCTGTATTCCTTTATCAGGCTTAAAAGACGATGTCTTGCGTAGTTTTTCACAGCTTCTATATCTGCATCCGTTCTGATAAGAACATAGAAACGACCGTAATTATGAGCAATTATACCTCGGTTTTTAAATTCCGAATGTGTAAAGCAAGCGGTAAGCTCCTTTAGCAGCTTGTCACCGTCAGCATATGAAAAGGCTTGATTAAAGTCGGCAAGCCTTAACGGATTTACTTCAATAAGATAGCAATGTGATGTATTTTCAAATGCGAGCTTTCTTATAAGACCGCTTTGTTCATAGAAATGTCCCATTGTATATACGCCTGTAAGCTTGTCGGTTATAAGCTGTGCCTGCAATGCTCTTTCTCGCTTTGAAACTCTGCGTCCAATATTTTTGCCAGCCAGACTGAGGCAAAGGTTATTGATATGGAATATGCGT